>CAMNMO010000160.1 GCA_946544695.1 uncultured Ruminococcus sp.
TACGCTAACGAACTCAGTGATGTGTTCGATAACCCCGAGACCCTTTCGGATATGCAGATACAGCTGGTGGACGGTAATTTCAAAACGCTGTATTCAAAGAACGGCAATGAGGTCGGCACTCCCCTTTCCGATGAGATAAGAGAGCGCATTGAGGGTCACGATTCTGCCACAGCTATGGATAATGAGTATCTGGTATCGGTGAACAGGTGCAATGACTGGTATGTTGTCTGTTATATACCGACGCAGAAGATACTTCAGGAAAAGAATGAGATGAAAAGCTATATCTACATGGTAGGCGGTATAGCTATGGTGCTGGCGGCACTGCTGGGTACTTCCCTCAGCCTGAGAATGACAAGCCCTGTAAAGAAAATGGTAAAAGACCTTGATAATAAGGCTTCCACCGACAGACTCACAGGTGTTCTAAACAAGCTGACATTTGAAGAACTTGCAGGTACCACCATCGCCAATTCACTGGAAAATGAACGGCGTGCTATGGTGATACTCGATATAGATGACTTCAAACGTGTCAACGATACACTTGGACATGCCGCAGGCGACAAACTGCTTGAAGGAACAGGTTCTGTACTGAAGCAGGTCTTTACCGATAATGATTATCTCGGACGTATCGGCGGTGACGAATTCTGCGTGCTTATCAACGCAGGCAAAATGAGTGAACAGGAGTTCACAGAACTGATAAAGACCCGCTGCGAAGAACTGAACAAGGCATTCCACGAATACAGCGACGCTGTGGGATTCAGCTGGAAAGTCACAGCAAGTATAGGTGCAGCGCTATACCCCAAAGACGGAAATGACTTTGCTGAGCTTTACTCAGCATGCGATAAAGCCATGTATGAAGCCAAGAACGGCGGCAAGGACGGTTTCTCGTTCTACAATAAAGATACAGAAAGCGGGGGTGAAGAATGATAAAACGCATTATAGCCGCATTGCTTGCACTAAGCCTGGCAGGACTTGCCTCCTGCGGGGAGGTCAAGAGCGTTGTCGTTGAACAGAATGTGCAGACAGAGATAACGCTGTCATGGTGGGGCAACGATACAAGAAACGAATACACGATAGCTGCAATTGAAGAATTTGAGAAACTTCACCCTGAGATCAAAGTAAATTGCAGCTACTCCGAATGGTCGGGTTATGAAGCCAGAAACCAGGTACGTATGGTCTCAGGGACAGAGACAGATGTTATGCAAATAAATGTGGGCTGGCTCAATCAGTATTCACCCGACGGGAACGGTTACTATGATATAAACAAGCTTTCAGACTCGGTCGATCTTTCAAATTTTTCTGACGATATACTTGAATTCGGCAAAAGGGGCGGCAAGCTTAATGCGGTGCCCATAGCAATGAATGCCGAAACAGTCTACATCGACAAGACCATATACGACAGCTACGGACTGGATATACCGCAGACATGGGACGACCTGTTCAAAGCCGCCGAAGTAATGAAAAAAGATGAAGTATATCCGCTTGCGGCAGCCGATAAAAGCATGTGGCTGACCTGTGTGGCTTATGCCGAACAGCAGAACGGAAAGCACTTTTTCGATGAGGAAAGCAGGATAGCTTTCAACAAAGATGATCTGAAGATCATGATAGATTTCTATACAAAGCTGGTCAACGAAAAGGTATCACCGCTTATCGAGGATTACCAGAAATTCAATCTGGAAAACGGTAAGTATGCGGGTTCGGTCGGCTGGGTCAGTGATGCACTGAATTTCTACAAAAACGTTATAGATGCAGGCGATGAGATCGTTGCGGCAAACTACCCTGTTCAGGGTGACCTGCCAAGCGGTTCAGGCTGGTATGCAAAGCCTGCGACACTTTATGCCATCAGTAAGAACACAGAGCACCCCAAGGAAGCAGCGATACTGCTGGACTATATGCTCAACAGCCGAGAAATGGCAGCATATCAGGGCGTTGAAAAAGGCATACCGATAAGTACATCTGCAAGAGATTATCTCGACGAGACAGGCGAACTGACAGGCTTGCAGTACGAAGCTTCGCTGGTAATGGAAAAGAACAGATATATAAGCTCGATGAATTCACCCATAGAAAACAAGGATCTGTATATGGATTTTATCGATGCGAGCAATCTGGTGCTGTTTGACAAAGCCACTTCCGATGAAGCTGCTGAGGGTCTGTATGAAAAATATGCAGAAAATTACAGCATGGCATAAAAGCCTGAGATCCTGATGCAAAACAGTCAGCCAAAGCAAGATGAGGACTGTACAGACACTTTTTTCGCAAAAACAGAAAAAATTGCGAAAAACACTTGCTATTTTGAAAAAAATATTGTATAATAAAACATGTTGATAAAATTTCTTAACAAGGAGAGTTAAAACTATGAAGATGCTTGATTCTATCGGATTCCTGTCCGAGTTCGACAAGGAAGTCGCAGACGCTATGGGTCTGGAGCTGGCTCGTCAGAGAAGAAATCTGGAGCTCATCGCCAGCGAGAATATCGTTTCACCCGCAGTTATGGCTGCTATGGGCAGCGTACTCACCAACAAGTATGCAGAGGGTTATCCCGGAAAGAGATACTACGGCGGCTGTGAGGACGTCGATATCGTTGAGCAGATCGCAATAGACAGAGCATGTAAGCTGTTCGGCGCAAAGTTTGCCAACGTACAGGCACACTCAGGCGCACAGGCAAACACTGCTGTTTATTTTGCACTGCTGCAGCCCGGCGATACCGTTATGGGCATGAGCCTGGACAACGGCGGTCACCTGACACACGGTTCACCCGTTAATATTTCAGGTAAGTACTTCAACTTCGTCCCCTACGGCGTTGATGACAACGGCTTCATCGACTATGACGCTATGGAAAAGCAGGCTCAGGAAGTTAAGCCTAAGCTGATCGTTGCAGGCGCTTCTGCTTACCCCAGAGTGATCGACTTTGAGAGGATCTCTGCAATCGCCAAGAGCATAGGTGCATATTTCATGGTAGATATGGCACATATCGCAGGTCTGGTAGCTTCGGGTCAGCACCCCTCACCTGTTCCCTTCGCAGATATCACCACAACTACCACTCACAAGACGCTGCGTGGTCCCAGAGGCGGTCTGATACTGACCAATGATGAGGTACTGGCTAAGAAGATCAACAGCGCTATCTTCCCCGGAACACAGGGCGGTCCCCTGATGCACGTTATCGCAGGTAAGGCTGTTTGCTTCGGTGAAGCTCTCAAGCCCGAGTTCAAGGCTTATGGTGAGCAGATCGTCAAGAATGCGCAGAGACTTGCTAAGGGTCTGGTAGACAAGGGCTTTGCACTGGTATCAGGCGGTACAGATAATCACCTGATGCTCGCAGACCTGAGACCTTTCAATATCACCGGCAAGGAACTGCAGAACAAGCTGGACGAGGTCTACATCACCGTTAACAAGAATGCTATACCGAACGATCCCCAGAGCCCGTTCGTTACTAGCGGTGTGCGCATCGGTACACCCGCAGTGACAACAAGAGGTCTGGTCGAGGAAGACATGGACGTGATAGCGGAGTGCATCTATCTGACAGCTTCCGACTTTGATGCAAATGCAGACAAGGTTCGTGAGATGGTGACAGGTATCTGCAAGAAGTATCCCCTTTACGAATAATCAAAAGCTAAGCTGCCCGCAGACTGGTTCTGCGGGCTTTTTTACTTGACAATCAAGATGGAATATGGTATAATTCTTGTAGACTCAACTGCGTCCGAGGGCGGACGCTTTTTTGTTGGAGGTGCTGAAAATGATAAAGCTGAAATTTCACCAAATAATGCCTGAAGATGCCGACAAGCTTTCATGCTTGATGGACGGAAATCTGCTAAACGAAACCAAAACTATGCTGCAAGATCACAAAGGTGTCATGTTCGGGCTTTCAGCTGACGAGGGTAAAAGCTACACAGCAGCATCTGCAATGATCTTCGATGCGGGCGATGAGATACTTACCACCGCCCTGCGCAAGCTTTACCTGAAAGGTGTCTATACAGCAGAAAACGCCGAGCACGGTCACGATGGAATGATGCTTGAATACACTGTAAATCAGGCAGCATACATGGGATACGACTATCTGACCGTCAAAGTAAGCACTGAAAACCTCAAAGAGCTGAGATTTTATGCGTACCACGGCTTTGACAAAATAGTAAGCGTCAGAGAAAATGACAGATCACTGATCTTACAGCGTGATATCAAAGCTAAAATGGCATGCTGTGGACTTGGCTGAATCGCATAGGTGTGTAAAGTATTTTAACTTGATATATATGCAGAAATACAGTATTATAGGCGATTTTTTCGACATGATGCGTTGAAAGCGGCGTGAATGTGTGTCAAGTAGATTAACTTTAGCTGTAGTTATCAACAGGAGAAAATTGTGATATGGAAACACTAAATATGATAGGCACTCAGCCTTTCGAGACTAAGCGCATGAAGCTCAGACCTTTCAAGCTGAGCGATGCACAGTATATATACAAGAACTGGGCTTCAAATGAAAATGTGACTAAATACCTCACCTGGAATGCCCACAAGACCATAGAGGACAGCACTAAGTTCTGTGTGGAGCGTACAAAGCTTTCGGGCAGGACCGATAACTTCGACTGGATAATAGTTTTGAACGAAACAAACGAACCTGTGGGCAGCATCGGTGCGGTAAGCGTTGATACCGATAAACGTGAGATCGAGATAGGATATGTTCTTGGTGAAAGCTGGTGGAACAAGGGTCTGATGACCGAAGCACTTGAACCTGTGCTTGCTTATATGTTCTTTGTTGTTGGCTTTGATTCTGTAGTTGCTTATCATGTTACCGAAAACAAAGCCAGCGGCCGTGTCCTTGAAAAATGCGGAATGAAAAATGTCGGGACTTCACACAGAGTTCTGAAATACAAGGGTGGTAAAAAAGTCGAAATGCAGAACTATAAAATGACTAAACCCGAGTGGTACGCTAAAAATATAAGGTTCTGATGTGTCAAGTATATTGTACTTACACAATTATGAGGATATCGATTTTGTCAAGATATCGTGCTTGACATAATTTATGCTATTGATTTTGAATTCAGAGGGTGATATATAATGCCGATAAAAATACCTAATGACCTGCCTGCATTCAAGGCACTTGAAAAAGAAAGAATATTTGTTATTCCCAACGACAGAGCTATGCACCAGGATATCCGTGCGCTTAAAATAGCCATTGTTAATCTTATGCCTGATAAGATCACCACTGAGACTCAACTGTTAAGACTGTTAAGCAATACGCCTTTACACGTTGATATCGAACTTATACAGATGAGCAGCCATGTCACCAAGAACACTTCACAGGAACACATGCTTGCTTTTTATCGCACCTTTGATGAGATCAAAGACAACCGTTATGACGGACTGATAATCACAGGTGCGCCTATCGAGCTTTTAGAGTACGAAGAAGTTGATTACTGGGAAGAATTTTGCCGTGTGCTTGATTGGTCGCTGACAAATGTCTACTCGACGATACATATTTGCTGGGGTGCTCAGGCTGCGCTGTATTACCATTATGGCGTGCCAAAGTATGCCCTTGAAAACAAGATGTTCGGCAATTTCAAACACCATATCGAGCATCCCGAAAGCTTGATACTCAAAGGTTTTGGTGATGTTTTCCATTGTCCTCATTCAAGGCACACTGAGGTTCGCCATGAAGATATCATCAAGATACCTGACTTGACAATTCTTGCCGAATCCTATGAAGCGGGATTGCAGCTGATCTGTGACAGCAGTGAAAGACTGTTTTTCCAGCTGGGTCACTGGGAGTATGACCGTGAAACACTGGCTAAGGAGTATTTCAGAGATGTTCGCAAGGGTCAGAAGATCCAGATCCCCTACAACTACTTCCCCGGTAACGACCCCGATCAGCAGCCGATCTTCAACTGGAGCTGCTCAGCCAACCTGCTTTATTCAAACTGGCTGAACTATTGCGTTTACCAGAGGACTCCTTATGCGCTTGAAGATCTCACTCCTGTCAGCGGGTTTAGCAAACATAGATGAACAAACAAAGACATATAGCAGAAAACTTCAAAGTAGGCGCCTTGCTTAGCATTGTGGGTGGATATCTGGACACTTACACATATATAAGCCGTGGCGGCGTATTTGCCAATGCGCAGACAGGCAACATCGTCCTTATGGGATTACGTCTCACAGACGGAGAGTTCAGGGAAGCTGTACGATACCTTATCCCCATACTTTCATTTATATTCGGCGTAATGGCGATAGAACTTATAAAATCCAGATTTAATGACGACCCCAAAGTCCACTGGCACCAGCTCACTCTTGTTATCGAGATGGCTGTGCTGACTTTCGTCGGGTTCATACCTGAGGGCAACAACGATGTGGCTAATGTGCTGGTATCCCTGACTTGCGCCATGCAAGTAGAAGGTTTCAGACGACTCAACGGCAACGCTTACGCAACTACCATGTGTACGGGTAATCTGCGCAGCGGCAGCGAGAGTCTTTACAATTATTTACGCACTAAAGAAAAGGCTGAGATGCACAGATCAGCCCAGTATTTCGGGATCATCGGCATTTTTATCATCGGTGCCGCACTTGGTGCGGTCGTGACAAGGGTGCTTGGTACACGGGCTGTTTTCCTGTGCCTTGCAGGACAGCTTATCACACTTCTTATCCTAAAATCAAATGACAGTGAGCCTGTTGACTGATCTTCAGGCTCATTTTTTACATTGCTA
>CAMNMO010000161.1 GCA_946544695.1 uncultured Ruminococcus sp.
CCGATGAGCCCACCGATCCCGATGAGCCCACCGATCCCGATGAGCCCACCGATCCTGATGAGCCCACCGATCCCGATGAGCCTACCGATCCCGATGAACCCGTAGATCCCGTTATCGAAGGTCTGCTGGGTGATCTGAACGGCGACGGCGTTATCAACGTTACCGATATCTCACTGGCAGCTGCACACGTTAAGGGCATAAAGGCTCTTGACGATGCTAAATTCCTGCTGGCAGACGTAAACGGCGACGGTCAGGTCAATGTTGCTGATATCTCCAAGATCGCAGCACACGTTAAGGGTGTCAAGACAATCAGCTGATATTAACTGAATATCATAGAATAAGGGACGACCGAGCAATTTCGGTTGTCCCTTTTTTTGTATGTTTCCGCCCGGAATTATAAAAATATTCGCATTTCACACTTATTTGACTTATTGCGTATTTTATATAAAATTTAATAAAAATTGCTAAAAACTCTTGACAATCGGGCGGTATTAGTGTATAATGATGCTATCGGAATTTGGAGTGGATACCAAATTCTGAACATAATATGGATTAGGTTTTTTGAAGGAGGAATTTTGAAATGAGACTGAAAAAGTTATTCGCAGGAATGACAGCAGCTGCTCTGGCAGCAGGAATGGTAGCAATGATACCCGCTTCTGCAAAGGATATGCCCAACGGCGAAGCTCTGCTGAAGGAAGACGGAACTGCTGTAACCGCAAAGGCTTGTTTTGCAAGCAAGGGCTGGGGTGCAACTGATATGGATACCACTGTTGAAGTGGTAAGAGGCGAGAACAAGATCCGCATAACTCCTAAGGACGGCGAAGGCAATGAGCTCAAGGCAACAGGCTTTGAAGTATTCTGCCTGGACCTGGAGGGTATCTACGATCAGTATCCCAACATGAAGATAGATGTTACTAAGGTAACTCTGCTCAGCAAGCAGTATGATGATGACGGCAACCTTATCACAACTACCAAGAAGGATAAGGAAACAGGCGAGGAAGTTACCGAGCCCAAGTTCAAGAGCACTTCGCTGAAGGCTCCCAACCTTGAAAAGCCCGAGAAGGACGCTGATACTACTCTGGATTATGCAAAGATACAGTACGGCGACCCCGAGGAGAAGAACAACTGGAGAGCTGATATCTATAACGCATACAGCGACACCAGCAAGGACGACACCCTGACTATCAAGGGCGCAGACCTTCCCGAGTATGACTATATCGATGTAACTTTCAACGTCTGGGACGATACAAAGGCTGAGAAGGAAGTTTACAATGATTACACTATCCCCGATGTTCATGTAAATCACGAGGACGGCAACCACGAGACATATCTCTGCGGTTCCAACGATCCCGAGAACCACCCTGCAATGAACAATTCCTGCTGGGACGCTTCCACCGTTACAGGCATAACCTTCTACCTCAAGGTAGACCAGGCTAAGTTTGACGAGGTAGGCTACATCACAGGTGCTGTCGGCACAAACGGCAATAAGCTGGGCTGGCAGAATGCAGCTGTGTTCATCTCCACAGGCGTTATTAAGGACGAGAACGGCAACTATGTTGACAAGAACGAGGACGGCTATGCTGATACAGGCGACTACGATCCCACTTCCGTAACACCCATTAAGGTAAAGGACGGTCTGTATGCATTCACCGTTGTTAACGAGGACGGTTTCTTCGGTGAGTTCGATACCTATGCACACATCTTTATGCAGAACTGGACCAACGATGAGGACAGCAATCCTCTGGTAAGCGTTGATATCGACCACATCGTTCTCAACCCCACAGGCGATGACGTATTCCTGAATGACAAGATCAAGATGGACGGCACTGTTGAGAAGCAGACTTATGAAGCACCCAAGTATGAGGACTTCAATGAGCCCAAGCAGGAAGATGAGGAGCCCACAGCTGATGAAGACACCACCGCTGACGAGGATACCACATCTGATGAGACCTCTACTCCCGATGAGAGCGTGCCTACTGACAGCGAGACTACCGATAAGGAAACCGATGAGCCCGCAGTTGATACATACAAGCTGGGCGATGTTAACGGCGACGGCAAGGTCAACGTAACCGATATTTCCAAGGTAGCTGCTCATATCAAGAGCGTTAAGGAACTGACAGATGATGAGTTCAAGAGAGCTGACGTTACAGCTGATGATATAGTTGACGTTACCGATCTGTCCAAGATCGCAGCTCACGTTAAGGGCATCAAGAAGCTGGAAGCTCCCGAAAACGCAGATAAGACCGATGATAAGGTAGAGAACCTGCCTTATGACGCATTCCTGATGTTCACCAACGCTTCATGGGGCTGGGGCAACTGGAACGGTCACAGCACCTCTGCGGCTGACAAGGGCGCTTACGGCGTTGATGCTATACTGGACGGCGACGGTGAGTACACTGTTTCCATCACTGCTGAATCCCTTGAGACTGCTGACCCCAACGTTGAAGCTGACAAGGAACTGAATCTGCACGATGCAGGCATTTACAGAGATGAAGCAACAGGCGAAATAATCCCCAGCGAAGGCGCAACGGTATTCTGTGTTGATATCACAGGTATCTGCGACGGTACTACCACCTGGGACGGCGAAGCTACCAAGAAGGGCACTCAGAAGAAGTTCAAGGACGATGTTGATCCTACCAAGGATATCAACGGCAAGGGCAGATACACAGGTCAGGAACTGAAGGTAAATGTGACCTCCATCAAGGCTGACGGCGAAGAAGTTAAGTTCGATGCTTCCAAGATCAAGTACGGCAACATCGAGGATGACAACAACCGTTACAGGATCGAGATCTACAACGAGTACGGCGATACAAAGAATGATTCTCCTATCGATGCCGCTGCACTCAAGTTCAGCAAGGAACTGTCTGTTACCTTCACTATCGAGGGTCTGACTAAGGGCTAATATCCCTGACGGATAATTATAGGCTATTAAATATGGATACCTCCGCACTTACGGGTGCGGAGGTATTTTTTGCGCAAAAGCAAGCGCCCTGTCCGTTGCGGACAAGGCGCTGCTGCGATGAGTGTTATGCGGATTGCGATGTATATAGCTCGTAATATGCGCCACGCTTTTCCATAAGTTCATCGTGGCTGCCGCTTTCGAGAATGCCTTTCTCGTCGATGTACATTATGCGGTCGCAGCCCCTTATGGTGGAAAGCCTGTGGGCGATTATGAATGAGGTCCTGCCTTTCAGCAGACGGTTTATACCCTGCTGCAAAAGCGCCTCTGTCTTTGCATCTATCGATGAAGTCGCTTCATCGAGTACCAGTATCTTGGGGTCACTGAGAAGTGTCCTTGCAAAGCTTATCAGCTGCTTTTCGCCGCCCGAAAGCTTGCTGCCACGTTCGTTGACCTCAGTTTCGTAGCCCTGTGACATCTGGCTGATGAATTCATCTGCACAGACCGTTTTTGCAGCTTCACGCACTTCTTCATCTGTGGCGTCAAGCTTGCTGTAACGGATATTGTCCATTATCGTGCCGCTGAATATGAAGCTGTCCTGAAGCATTATGCCCATCTGACTGCGCAGCGACCTCAGCGTTACATCTGATATGGGCACGCCGTCAACGGTGATGCGCCCCTGTTCGATATCGTAAAATCTGGATATCAGCGATACTATGGTGGACTTGCCCGCACCTGTGGGTCCCACCAGTGCTATGCTTTCGCCTGCCTTGACATCAAAGGAGAGATGTTCCAGAACATTGATGCCCTTCTCGTAACCAAAGGTGACGTCCTCAAAGCTTACCTGTCCTGTTATCTCGCCCAGTTCCTCTGCGCCCTCTTTGTCGCTTATGGTCACAGGTTCGTCAAGGGTCTCGAAGATACGTTCAAGATAGGCGATGTTGTTGATGAAGTTGTTCATGATGTTCGATATGTTCATGATAGGCTGCCAGAATCGGCTTGCGTAGCCCGTCATTGCCGCCAGCACGCCCAGCGAAACAGTCTCACGGGGCATCACCAGCAGTCCCACCACGAAAAGCGCAGCCCTTATCAGCGTCGATATGTTATCTGTTGCGGGCCATACCAGGTTCGAGAACTTTACAGCCCTCATCCATGCGGTGCGGTACTTGTTGTTCAGGTTGTCGTATATCTCGGCATTCTCCTCCTCACGGGTGAACACCTGGGTTATCCTTGCACCGACTATGTTTTCCTGCAAATATGCATTCATGTTGGATGACTTGTTTGAAACGTCCTGCCATGCCCTGCGCTGCTGCTTTTTGATGGCGAACATCACCAGCATGAATATGGGCAGACCCGACAGTGCGACCAGTGTCAGCTTAGGGCTTACCAGCAGCATGAACACCAGTATGAACACCATGTTCAGTATCTCCATGATGAAGTTTATGATGCCGTTTGAAAGCATGTCGGATACCGAGTTTACGTAGTTTATCACACGTATCAGTATCTTGCCGTGGGGACGGTCATCGTAGTAGGTGAAGGGAAGTTTCTGCAAATGTGCGAACAGGTCCTCTCTGATATCGAAGATTATGTTCTGTCCCACAACAGTCATTATCCTGCCACGGATATTGCCCAGCGCCGTTGCTGCAATGTTGAAGCCCAGCAGCCCCAGTCCCAGCAGCAGCAGTTCCTTGATATTTTTTTCGGGAATGGTGACGTCCAGTGCACGCTGCGTCAGCAGCGGTCCCACCAGCCCGAACACCGCAGCCGCCATGCTTATAAGCAGTGACAGCACCATCTTGCCCTGATACTTTTTGATGTATATGTACGAACGTTTTAAGTGGGTAAAGTCAAAGGGGGTCTCCAGCTGTTCGTCCACATCGTATTTGTTCCTTGCCATTATGCTGTCACCCCGCTTTCTGCGGCGCAGTTTATGCCGCTTTGCAGTTCGTATATCTGCTTGTAGTAGCCCTCACGCTTTATCAGTTCATCATGTGTGCCGATGTCTGCTATCTTTCCGTTTTCGAGAATGATTATCTTGTCGGCGTTTTTAGATGAGGATATCCTCTGTGCAATTATGATCTTGGTGCAGTCGAAATCCAGTCCGCCGCCCAGACTTTGCTGAATGTAATGTTCTGTCTCCATATCCACCGCTGAGGTGGTGTCATCGAGTATCAGCACAGCGGGCTTTATGGCTATCGCCCTTGCCAGTGAGATACGCTGTTTCTGTCCGCCCGACAGACCCACGCCACGTTCACCCACTATGGTGTCGTACTTCATTGGCAGCTTCTCGATGAATTCGCTGGCTGCTGCCAGTTCAGCGCATCTGCGCACATATTCCTCCTCCATGTCGCTGTCGCCGTAGGCAATGTTGGAGTCGATGGTGTCCGAATAAAGCAGAACGTCCTGCGTGGCTATGCCTATGCTGCGGCGCAGGGTGTGCAGCTTGTGCATGCGAACATTCAGCCCGTCCACCAGCACCTCGCCCTTGTCGCAGTCGAAGAATCTTGGTATAAGGTTTATCAGCGAGGTCTTGCCGCTGCCTGTTTCGCCCATGATGACCACAGTTTCACCCGGTGCGATATGGAAGCTTATGTTATCAAGTATCTTCTTGTCGCCGATCGAGAAGGTGACATTTTTGAATTCCACCTCGCCACGCAGCTTTTCGTCCTTTTCGGCTGCGTCCTCACGGTCAACAATGCGGGGTGCTTCATAGTATATCTCGATGACCTTGCTTGCAGATGCCATAAAGCGGTGGAAGTCGTTGACATAGTTTCCCATGTTCCTCATGGGGTTGCTTACCGCCCACAGCAGTCCCGAGATGGCAACATACTGACCCATCGTGAGGTGCTGCTTTATCATGAAGCAGCCGCCGCAAAGCAGCAGCACAACGCTGAGTGCGCCCGCAGCCACATCAATGAAGGGGTGGTATTTCAGCCATACCATAGCCGCCTTGATGTTTGATGTGCGGTACTCCTCGTCCTTCCGGCGGAATTTCTCTATCTCATAATCTTCCTTAGCGAACGCCTTTACCACACGGTTGCCCGAGATGTTTTCCTGTGCGGCAGTGTTCAGTGCCGAAGAAGTCTCCCTGACCTTGCGGTATGCAGGTCCTGCATGGCGGGAGAAAAGTCTGGTAACGAAGAATATCACAGGTGTCATGGCGAGTATGCACAGGGCAGTCCGCCAGTCGATGGTGAAGAAATATATCATAGACGCCAGAAACAGCGCTATGCTTTCCACACAGCCCTTGATGACCCATGATACCATGTGCCTTACCATATCAAGGTCGCCTGTGAGTCTCGTCATCAGGTCACCCGTGCGGAAACGGTCATAGAAATCCATATCCTGGTTCTCTATCTTGCGGAACAGGTGCGTCCTTACCTTGTATATCATGCCCTGTGATGCTTTTTCATAGTACATGTTGCAGGCGTACTGCATGCTTGTTCTCAGCAGCGTGAAGCCTATCATGCCGATTATCAGCCATATCAGCGTATCACGGTGGTCACGGAGATTTTCGGCGGCATGTTCGTTTGATATGAATGTGTCGATTATCCTTGACTGAAAATAGGGCGAGGTTATGTATAGCCCGTTGCAGGCTATGGAAAGCATCAGCGCAAAAATGTAGGCAGTCCTGCTTTCCTTCATGTTCACCCACAGCCATTTTAGCTGGAACATATTCTTACTCCTTTCTCATTCGGTCATCAGCCCGCAGCACGGCTTCACGGAAATCAATTTTTGCGTAATACAAATGGTTGAACATGCATTACGGCTGTAAAATATGGT
>CAMNMO010000162.1 GCA_946544695.1 uncultured Ruminococcus sp.
CACGAAAAGTTCACCTCCGGCAAACAAGTGTATTCACAACACATACAACTATACCACTTTTTCAAACTTTTGTCAAGCGCAGGTCTGTTAATTTACGGTTAACGACACGCCTAAAATAACGCTTATTTAAGGCACTGCAACGGTGCGGACGCAGGTATTATGGTGAATATAAACGAAATTAACTCAGGGTTAAATTATCTATTGTTAAATTTGCGGAAAAAACGGGGCGTGACTTGAATTTTATGAAAAAAAGTTGTAGAATGAAAATGTATTTTGGTCAATTGACCAAAAGTCAGACAAACAGGGCGATGCACAAAAAAACAGCCGAATACAAACGTTTTCAGTGCACGCCGTTAAGCAGCAACAACAGCCGAAAGGAGCGATCGGTTTGGATATAATCAGCGAGATACTGGAAACAGACAGACTTGCCGAAGAAAAGCTTGAACAGGCAATGCAAAAGCGCAGCGAGATGCTTGAAAACTGCACTGCTAAAGCGGAGGAGATACGCAGCAGTGCAAGGGCACAGGCTGAGGAATACCGCAAAAGCAAGCTTGGGGCTGACAATGCCGCAGACATCAGCAGTGAGCTGAAAGCGGGCGAGCAGGCACAGCTGAAGGCGCTGGCGGAGTCTTACGACAAAAACCACGAAGCCTGGGAAAATGATATAGTTGCCGCAATAACGGGCTGATGACCGTGCGGCTTGAAAGGGGGCGTGCGGCATGATGGACAATTACAGCTCCAATGCCACCACAGCCAAGATAAGAGCAAAGTACGCCCAGCTGTTCACAGCTGAAGATTACCGTGAGATGGCAGCCCTGCGTACCGTGCCCGAGGCAGCGGAATTCATAGCAAGGTCGCCACGCTTCAGGGAAGCTTTTACCGAGGTGGACCCGAATACGGTGCACCGAGGGTATCTTGAGGAGCTACTTTACAGAGAGAATTTCGAGACATACATACGCCTGTGCAAATTCCAGGGACTGGATAAGGAGCCGTTTTTCGGTTTCCTGATAAGGCGCAGCGAGATAGAATGTATACTTTCGATAATCAACCGCATAAATTCATCACTGGACAGGACTTATCTTTCAGACCTGCCGGGATATCTTATAAAATATCTGTCGATACCTGTTATGGAGCTGAGCAATTCACAGACTTTTGAGGAGCTGGTAGCAGGCTTGAAGGGTACGAGATACGGCAAGGTGCTGAAGAAGATACCTGCCCGTGAGGACGGAAAAGCGGATTATACCGAATGTGAGCTGAGACTGCGCACCGATTATTACGATGAGCTTATCACGCAGGCTGACAAAGAATTCAGCGGCGGCGTATCGGACGAACTCAAGACCATGATACTGCGTGAGATAGACTGCCGCAACATTATCAATGCTTACCGTATGAAATCCTACTTCGGGTATTCGCCCGATGAGATAAAGCGCAGGTCGCTGAAATTCTACGGTATAGGCAAAAAGAATATGGAAAGGCTGTATGAAGCCGCAGATGCCGTGACGATGATGGACATGGTCAACCACACGATATACGGCAAGAACTCACCCGATACCGATAATATCGAGGTGGAGATAAACAGCGTGAAGATACGCAGGCTGCGGCATTACCTGACGGGCAGCACACATGCACCCGTGGCGCTCTATGCGTTCATACAGCTGTGCGATATAGACGTTTCAAATCTGGTGCACATAATCGAGGGCATCAGGTACGGCGTTGAAGCTGCCGCTATCGAGGCGCAGTTGATAACTCTCTGATATCAGAGATCTCTTTTATAAGGAAAGGAGTGCGATCACCGAAATATGGCGATAGAAAAAATGGCGCTTGTCAATATCATCGGCAGATTTGAGGATCTGGACGAGACTCTCATACGCTGCTGCGACAGCGGCTGCTTCCATATCGAGCCCGCCTTCAAGAACGAAGCAAATTCGACGGTAAGGCTGCTCAATGAGAAGAACCCGTTCGGCGTGCCGCTGAAGGAGTTCGCTTCGCTCGCTACCGAAATGGGTATCGAGCTGAAGGAGACTCAGGGCACACGCTTCAAGGGCTGGACTGCGGAGCAGTTCGTTAAGCTCTCGGAGGATATAGACAGCGAGATAGAGGAAAAGAGCAAGCAGAAACAGCAGCTTGCAACGGAAGTATCCGAGCTGGAGGGCGCTGTGCTCCAGGTGGACCACCTGAGAGGCATGAACAGCGATTTCAGCAAGATATTCGCATGCAAGCATACCGCCTGCCGCATAGGCCGCATGCCTGCGGATAATCTGGCAAAGCTGCAATACTACGATCAGACATTCTTCTTCGTGCCCTTTGAGACCACGAAGGACTTCTGCTGGGGAATGTATTTCTGCGCAGAAGGCGATAAGGAACTGGTGGACAGTATCTTCCGTTCGATGTTCTTCGAGAGGATAAGGCTGCCTGATTACGTAACGGGCAACACCGACGAAGCACTGAAAAAGCTGGACGGTCAGATAAAGGACAAAAAGTCGAAGATCGATGCGCTGGATAAAGAGATATCACAGCTGGCGGACAAACATGGCAAGACCATACTTGAAGCATACACCGCACTTAAAAAGCGCTATGACATCTTCGAGCTGAGAAGAAAGGTCGGGGCTGTCAAGGAGAAGTTCTACATAAAGGGCTTCGTTCCGAAAAAGCAGGCTGACAAGTTCAGCGAGAGCTTCAAGGATATGGACGAGGTCGAGGTGGTACTGCTCCCTGCGGACGCAGATGCAAACATCACTCCGCCTACCGTGCTGAAAAACGGCTGGTTCACAAGACCCTTCGGCATGCTGGTCGAGATGTACGGTCTGCCTAAATACGGCGGCTTCAACCCGACAGCATTCGTGGCGATAACCTACACGCTGCTGTTCGGCATAATGTTCGGTGATCTGGGACAGGGCTTCCTGCTGTTCCTGGCAGGCTTCTTTGTAAAGAAGAAGTTCAGCAAGGACGCAGGCGGAATGGTGAGCCGTGTGGGACTGTCGAGCATGATATTCGGCACACTTTACGGTTCTGTGTTCGGCTTTGAAGAACTGCTTGATCCCGTATATGAAAGCATGGGCATAGATTTCCTGCCGCTGAAGATATTCAAGCAGTCAACTTTCATACTGCTGACTGCGGTGGGCATAGGTATTTTCCTGATAGTTGTTTCGATGCTGATAAACATTTATATCGGCTTTAAGGAAAAGAACTACGAAAAGGCGATATTCGGCTGCAACGGCATCGCAGGTCTGGTGTTCTACACATCTGTATGCGTGGGCGTTGTCTGCACGATGATGCTGAAAATACAGGTAATGTCACTGCCCTTCAAGATATTCCTGATAGCTATACCGCTTGTATGTATCTTCTGTCGTGTACCTTTCTCGATAGCGATGAAGTACAAGAAGTGGAAGCTTTCAGAAGACGAGGAAGATATGACGATAGGCGGGTTCATAGTTGAGAACTTCTTCGAGATGTTCGAGTTCCTGCTCAGCTACGTTTCAAACACCATGTCGTTCCTGAGAGTCGGCGGCTTCGTGCTTTCACACGCAGGTATGATGATGGTCGTAATGACCCTGATGGATATGACTGCATCGGCAGGCAAGCCCGTAACGCTCATCATCGGCAACCTGTTCGTTATGGCGATGGAGGGCATGATAGTTGCGATACAGATAATCCGTCTGGAATTCTACGAGGTATTCTCACGTTTCTACGAGAGCGACGGCAAGGCATTCGAGCCTATGAGCGTCAGCTTCGATACCGAGGTAAATGTTTGATAAACTTATTTGGAGGTTTTAAATATGCTTAAAATAATGTTGCTGCCGCTGGCAGCTGTTGTACTGCTGACAGTACCTTTCATGATGATGGCTAAGAAGATAAAGACAGGCGAGAGATCTGCTAAGGGCGCATTCATCGCTAATCTGTGCACATTCGCAGGTCTTATGCTGGTAGGTCTGATACTGCCTTTCGGCAATCTGGTGGCATTCGCTGCTGAGGAAGGCACTACCGTTGCAAAGGCTATCTCCACAGGTGCAGGTCTGGGTTACCTGGCAGCAGGTCTGTCAGTAGGTCTTTCCTGCGTAGGTTCGGGCATCGCAGTTGGTTCGGGTGCGCCTGCGGCTATCGGCGCAACTTCCGAGGATCCCAAGAACTTCGTTAAGGCTCTGATCTTCGTCGTACTGGGCGAAGGTATCGCACTGTACGGTCTGCTGATCTCGATCCTTATCATATCCAACATCGGCGGCTAAGATCATGAAGTTCTATCTGCTCAGCGATAATATAGATACCCTTATGGGTATGAGGCTGGCAGGTATCGAGGGCAAGGTGGTGCACACCGCTGACGAGGTATCGAAGGCGCTGGACGAAGCGATGGAGCTTGAGAACGTCGGCATAGTGCTGATGACCGAACGGGCACTCAAACAGTGCCCCGAAAAGGTCATGGACTATAAGCTGAACCGTGCCACCCCCCTGATAGTTGAGATACCTGACAGACACGCCACAGCAAATATCTCCGATACCATATCAAAGTATCTGGCGGAAGCTGTGGGCATAAAGCTGTAAACTGATTGGAGGAAAAGTATGACTGATCAGACACAAAAGCTGGAAAAGTTCAAGCAGGCGGTCTTTGATGAAGCCGCTGTGAAGGCTGACGAGATCATAAAAGAGACCGAGGCGCACTGCGCAGAAATTCTGGCACAGGCAAAAGCCGAAGCTGAGGCACTGGTCACTGAAAGCAAGGCAAAGGCTGATAAGGAGCACTTTGAGGCTTCAAGAAAAGCTGAATCGGCAGGCAGGCTGAATTCCCGCAGGAACGTGCTGACTGCCAGAGAAGAGATAATAGATAAGGTATTTGCAAATGTGCGCAAAAAGCTGGCGGCATTCAGGGATACCGCTGATTACGAGAAGCTGCTGATAAAGCGTGTGAGCGAATGTGCCGAAGCTTACCCCGATAAGAAGGGCGAGGTGCGTGTGGCAGCGGCTGATATGAAGTATGCAGATAAGCTGACATGCGGCGGCAGATTCACAGTTTGCGAGAATGCCAATATCCTGCTGGGCGGCGTTATGGTAGTGTTCCCCGAAGATAATATGGCGCTGGACTGCACATTCGATAACGAGTACGGCAGACAGAAAAACGGCTTTGCAGGCAAGGCAGGGCTCACTGTCGGTTGATAATGCAAGATTCATGAATGGCGGCAGCGGCGCAGGCAGTGCGTCTATTGCCGTAAATATGGGTATACCGAACGCCCGTCGGGCTTTGGTAGAGTTCACATAAAGGGCGTGAATAAAATGAGTACGGAAACAATGGATAAGATATATTCGGTCAACGGACCTGTCGTAACGGTGCGCAACACCAAAAGCTTTTCAATGCAGGAAATGGTGTTCGTGGGCGATAAAAAGCTGATAGGTGAGGTAATACGTGTAAGCTCTAAAGAGACCACTCTCCAGGTATATGAGACCACCACAGGTCTGAAGCCCGGTGAACCTGTGTACGGCACGGGTGCGCCTATGGCTGCAACTCTTGGTCCCGGAATACTTGATAACATGTATGACGGTATCGAGAGACCTCTGAAAAGACTTGAGGAGATAAGCGGCGCTTTCATATCCGAGGGTGCCAATGTGCCTTCGCTGGATACCGAGCGCAAGTTCGATGTGACCATAACAGTAAAGCGTGGCGATATGCTTCGTCCTGGCGAGATATATGCCACCTGCCCCGAGACTGCGCTCATCACTCACAAGTGCATGCTTTCACCGCTTTCAAAGGGCGGCGAGGTAGTATGGACAGCTGTGACGGGCAAGTACACCGTAAATGATGTTGTATGCAGGATAAAGGACGAGTACGGCAGGGAAGAGGAACTGACCCTCTGCCAGAAGTGGCCTATAAGAACACCCCGCCCCTGTGCGGAAAGAATGCCGATGTCAAGACCGCTGATAACAGGTCAGCGTATAATCGACACCGTTGTGCCTGTGGCTAAGGGCGGCACTGCTGCAATACCGGGCGGCTTCGGTACAGGCAAGACCATGAACCAGCACCAGATAGCAAAGTGGTGCGATGCGGATATAATCGTATATGTAGGCTGTGGCGAGCGCGGCAACGAGATGACGCAGGTGCTCGAAGAGTTCAGCGAACTGATAGACCCCAAGACACAGCGTCCGCTGACTGACAGGACCACGATGATAGCTAATACATCGAACATGCCTGTTGCGGCGCGTGAGGCTTCGATATACACGGGCATAACACTGGCTGAATACTACCGCGACATGGGCTACCATATAGCGATAATGGCTGACTCGACCTCACGCTGGGCTGAGGCTTTGCGTGAGATATCGGGACGACTGGAAGAGATGCCCGCAGAAGAAGGCTTCCCTGCTTACCTGCCTTCGAGGATCTCCGAGTTCTACGAGAGAGCGGGATATGTGAAGACACTGGGCGGCGCTGAGGGTTCGGTAACTATAATCGGTGCGGTATCACCGCAGGGTTCGGACTTCTCGGAGCCTGTTACCCAGAACACAAAGCGTTTCGTAAGATGCTTCTGGGCGCTGGACAAGGCGCTGGCTTATGCAAGACACTATCCTGCGATAAACTGGAATACCAGCTACTCAGAGTACACAGATGACCTGAGTGCTTATTACAAGAACAATGTTGCCCCCGATTTCATGGAG
>CAMNMO010000163.1 GCA_946544695.1 uncultured Ruminococcus sp.
CCAGCGCAGTAAGCAGTGCCAAGAAACTATCAACACTCCCGAGAACAGATCTTGCCATCGGTGTATCGGTACGCTCAGGGTGCGGGTCGTAAGCAAGCACCAGCGCCCCGCCGTTTCGTTTCGCTATATCAACGAGCATTCTTGTGTGGTACTCCCAGTCATCGATCTTCATGTTCATCTTCCTCACCCCTTTCATCATCGGTATCGTCATCAAGTGCCCCTATGATTATCCTCACAGCAAGCGCTGTGCCTATGGCGGCGAATACATACGGACTAATAATCATGCCGCATCGCCTCCTCTGCACGCCTTGCGCAGTCCTGCTGATAGCGCTTGCGGCGGTGGATCTCCGCATCTAAGCGGGCTTCTGCACGCAGGTAAACAGCCAGTACCAGCGTGCTGCACACCATCAGCGTGAAGCCGATAGGGCGGTTGAAAACCGCTGCGATGAACATTCCTGCGTGGAATGCTATCGACCACAGGGCTATCAGTGCTGTTGCTTTTGATTCGTCTGACATGGTTACACCTCCAGTACCTCTGCCACCGAAAGCCCCAGCAGATTGCAAAGGCTCATCAGGTCGGCTACTTTCATATTGCTTACATGGGCGATACGCCTGCTCATACAGCTCGGCTCGACTTTCAGCCGCTTTGCGACGTCCCTCTGTGTCATACCTTTGGCGACGTATGCCGCCTTGATCTTCCGTGCCCGATATTCGTCGGGTGTTATTTTTTTTGCAGGCATGGTTTACACCTCGCTTTCATTATGTAGAACAATCTTCAACAAACAGAGCAAAAAAAATATCATTTTTGTCCTGAAGTGCTGTGATGTTCAGCAGTTTGCACATTGCCTCTATCTCGGTGGGAAGAAACTCGCTCTTATTGTCGAGCTTGTTCCTGAGCGCCTGATAGGAAATACCCAGCTTTTCGGCGATAAAGCCGTACTTGTAGCCGCTCTTTTTTATGAGCGCTTCGAGCCTTTCAGTGTCTGTCATACTATCACCTCCAAAAATTCTGTTGAATAATTTTCAACAACATCAGTATAGCACCATGTTGAAAAAATGTCAACAAAAATATAGAAAAAAATAATTTTAAATTTTACTTTTGTATCTTTGCACAAAATTCGCCTGAAATATTTGTTGAAGTATTATCAACTATTTTTGGTATTTTTATAAAATATTGTTGACATTTGAGAAACTTCATGCTATAATATATCTGAAAGCAGGTGATATCCTATGTTGAAAGTAGGAGAACGAATAAAAGAATGCCGTGAAAAGCTGGGTCTTACGCAAGATGAACTCGCTCAGATCACGGGATATAAATCACGGTCATCTATTAATAAGATAGAAAAGGGCGGCAATGACCTTCCGCAGTCAAAGATAGTTGCTTTTGCTAAAGCACTAAAAACAACCCCTGCCTACCTGATGGGCTGGGAGGACGAAAAGAAAGATGAGCCGAGCGCCGTTATCCTCCCATCCGAGAAGATACACATGATACCCGTTTTCGGCAGTGTGGCGGCAGGGTTCGGGGCGTATGCGAGCAGTGACATCATCGAGTATATCCCGCTTTATATAGAGAATGATTTCGATGTGGCAGACACCATCTGCATCACGGTCAGGGGACAGTCCATGTACCCAAAGATAGAGGACGGCGACAAGATAGTCGTCCGCAGACAGGAGAGCGTTGACAACGGCAGGATAGCTGTGGTCATGATAGGTGACGAGGCGGTCGTTAAGCGTGTTGAGTGTGAGAAGAACAAGCTCACACTGATCTCCATAAATCCCGAATACCCGCCCCGCATCATCGAGGGCGAGGAGCTTGCAAACTGCCGCATCGTCGGGCTTGTACAGCAAGTGATAAAGGCGGTGTAAGACCCCGTCAGACGAACGATGTGTTCTAATACTTTGAAGGAGGAATAAAATATGGCACTATTCGGACCAAGCAAGCGTGAGCAGGAGCTTCAGATGGAGGTAGATCGTTTAAGGGCGATGCTTTCGCCGCAGCAGCAGAATATCTACAATGCTGCCGAACAGCTGCGGGTGCTCAATGCTCAGATAGGCACTGGTCAGCAGCAGCTTGCGGGTCAGCAGCAGCAGGCTCAGGCTATGGCTGCGCAGATAGCTCAGCTGGGTCGGGAGATAAGTGCCAGGCAGGCGCAGATAGTCGGGCTTGATGAGGAGCTTGACCTCCAGAGCTATTCCATGTATCGTCCGACCTATGTTTTTGCCAATTCAGACCTTTACAAGGACCGCCTTAAAGCCTGCCGTGATGCGCAGAAAACGCTCATCAAAAACGGTCAGGCTTGTTTCGGAGATATGAGCTGGACTGTCAACGGCAATGCGGCGCAGGGCAGGAAAATGGTCAAGGATATGCAGAAACTGCTGCTTCGTGCTTTCAACGTTGAGTGTGACGAGATAGTTGACCATGTCAGCGTGGCGAACTTCCCGAAATCGAAAGAGCGCATTTCCAAGACAGCCGACCAGATAACCAAGCTTGGGGCAATAATGAAGGTCGCTATAACGCCCCAATATGTGAACCTTAAAATGGACGAGCTATGTCTTGCACTGGATTTTCAGCAGAAAAAGGCAGAGGAAAAGGAACGCCTGCGGGAGCTGAAAGAGCAGCAGCGTGAAGAAGCCAAAGCTCAGAAAGAGATAGAAGAAGCCCGCAAAAAGCTGGCGAAGGAGCAGAGCCACTACAGCAATGCACTGGAGACCTTGCAGGGGCAGCTTGCCCGTGACCCGCAGAATGCTGACCTTATCGCAAAGAAGAATGAGCTGGAACGTCAGCTGGGGGAGACCGAGCGTGCCATAGCTGATGTGGACTATCGTCAGGCGAATATCCGTGCGGGATATGTGTATGTTATTTCAAATATAGGTGCTTTCGGGCGGGACGTCTACAAAATAGGCATGACCCGCAGGCTTGAACCGCTGGACAGGGTCGATGAACTCAGCGGAGCTTCGGTACCCTTCAAGTTCGATGTCCATGCACTGATATTCACCGAGGACGCCCCGGGACTGGAAGCGGCACTTCACAATGCCTTTGAGGACAAGAAGGTCAACCGCATCAACGGCAGGCGTGAGTTTTTCCATGTAAGTCTGGACGAGATAAAGCGAGTGGTCAGGCAGAATTTCGACAAGACGGTGGAGTGGACAGATGTGCCCGAAGCCGAGCAGTACAGGCAGTCGCTGCTGATGAACGGTGTCACAGAGATACCCGATATCGACAGGAGCATAGAGCCTGCGCCCGCACCACGTCAGAACACACCGCCGCAGACACCGACCGCACCACAGAACGTTCGACCGACGCAGGCGGCAGTCACCCCGCAGGATACAGCAGCGCTGATAGAGCGAACAGCTTCCGAAACGATGGCAGGGCTTCGCACCCAGCGTGAGGATACCCCCGACAGGCTGAGGATACACCTTTATACTCCCGATAACCGCAAGCTGGGCATTGTAAATATCAGCAAGGCTGACGGCAGGATCATCTACCGCAAAATGTCAGGCGGAGCCCCGCAGAATATCGAGGTGAGAAGTGCGGGTGAGATAGGCAGGCTGTTGTAGATAAGCAGAAAGGAACCAAAAATGACCATAATAAAATACCCATCAGAGAATGAAGTGAACACTGCCATTGCCGAGAAAGAGCCCATGCTGGTGCTTATCAGCTTTGACGGCGGGACGGCGATAATTTCCCAGATAGATGAAGCTATGGAACACCACATACTGCTGGCGAAAGCGGGCTTCCCGAGTACCGATATAGACAAGTACTTCCGCATTGTGCTTGACGAGGACGGTGCTGACTGGACGTTCGTCTGCCCGCCCGATTACAAGGGCATATCCGACAAACAGCGAAGGATAACGGCTTTCTATAAAGACGGCTTTGCGGTCATATCCGACACGCTGGCACAGCTGGGATTCATGGTGGGGATAAATATCCCCAAGCGGTACCGCAGGCATTTTGATTATATGATGAGCGAATGATAAAAAAAGCGCCGCCCGGGTGTTGGCGCACCCGAGCGGCTGAGGATAAAAGTATGCTACTGTACATACCTTAGACAAGTATATTGTAGCATATTTTTATCGGCGTGTCAATAAACAAAGGAGGATAAAAATGGCTACTGCAAAAAAATTGCCCTCAGGCTCCTGGCGAGTGAGGGTGTACGTTAACGACTTGAAAGCTTACAAGAGCTTTACTTCGGACAGTAAGCGAGGAGCTGAACGCATGGCTAACGACTGGCTGATAGAGCATGAGGAAGCTGTTCGCCGTGAACAGATGTTGACCTTTGAAAAAGCGGCAAATGCCTACATCGAACAGCGCAGGACAACTCTCAGCCCGACCACGATCGCAGGCTATGAGACCATAATGAAAAACAACGTTGAACGTCTGAAAGGTGTTGCTCTCGATGAGCTGACACAGCAGCAGATACAGGATTGGGTAAATGAGCTGACGCTCAGCCTGTCACCTAAATCGGTACGCAACATCTATGGATTTTTCAAGTCGGTGGTGAACTACCATGATGTCCCGCTCAGACTGAGCAAGATCCGGCTGCCCAGAAAGACCAGGAAGTTCAAACGCCTGCCGTCTGCACAGCTGGTGATAGACACGTTCAAAGGTACGGATATTGAACTTCCGGTGCTGCTCGCTGTGTGGGGGAGTCTGCGAATGTCTGAGATACTTGGTATTCAGGCGAGGGACATCGAGAACGATGTGCTGACGATCAGTCGTGTGAAAGTTAAGGTCAACAATGAGACAATCGTTAAGGAACGTGCCAAGACATATAACAGCAACCGACAGCTTAGGCTCCCGCCGCCGATAATGGAATTGGTGAGGGCAACAGGGAAGTCGGGCAAGGAATTCCTCATCGACTACACCCGCAGTCAGATCTTTGAGAAATACACATGGCGAATGAAGAAACTTGGTTATCAGGTGACATTTCACGACTTGCGTCACATCAACGCCAGTGTGATGGCAGCACTGAATATCCCCGATCTGTACGCTATGGAGCGGGGCGGCTGGTCGAATACCAGCACTCTGAAAGCCGTATATCAGCAGACTTTCAGCAGCGAGCGCATGAAATACGATGCTGTGATAGATGACTACTTCAATAATCTGTATGACACGAAATATGACACAGTAATCAAAAAAGCCCTATAAATAGGCGGCTCAAAGGTATTTTTCTTCGGTTCAATTCCCGTACGGGTCATCTTGATGATAGCTCTAAAACAGCGTAGATGCGCGGTTTTAGAGCTTTTCTTTTTGCCTGAAATCGCTTCTGTCCATTGTCTGTCCATTACGCTTATTTCGCTGAACTTTGTATATCTTTTGAGTAATTCTTGTTGGTTGTCATTGTTATGCCGGGCGGGTCTGTCGGATCGTCCTCATGCTTCTTCTTGAAGTCAAGAACATTAGCGATAGCCTCGCCTGCTCTTGCCTGTGCCTGCTGAAATACATGGCAGTAAATGGAAGTTGTTGTGCTGATAACACTATGTCCTAACGCTCCCGATACCGCTGCTGCATCCACACCCTCATTGATCAAGGCACTAGCATAAAAATGACGCAGTGAATGAATATCCCTGAAAGGAAAATTGTTTTTCTCGCAGAACTCATTGAACCAGAAATAAGGTGTATTATTGTTCATGGGTCGTCCGTCCCACTTGACGAACAGGCGGTCATAGTCCTGCCACTTGTCACCGATACGCTTGCGCTCCTCGTCCTGCTCCGCCTTGAATGCCCTGAGCAAGTCCATCACCACCATCGGGAATTTCAGCGACCTCTGCGACTTCCTGGTCTTAGTCGTGTCGGTATAGATACCCTTTTCGGCAGTGTAGTTCGATGTGCGTTTAACGCTGATGACACAGTTGTCCCAATCGATATCCTTCCACTCCAGCCCCAGCAGCTCACCGCGGCGGAAACCGCTGTATATCGCAAGGGTGAAGAATGTACGGTATTTCAAGGGTGCGTCCTCCAGAAGATTGAAAAGCTGCTCGACCTGTTCAAGAGTGTAGATCTCTTTCTCCTTCTTCTCGCCTTTCGGCACAGTCACACGTCTGCAAGGATTATCCGTGAGCAACTCCATCTTGACAGCGTAGCTGAACACATCGCTGATGAAACTCAGGTGATGGATAACTGTCTTCCTCGAAAGTGGCTTTCCGTTTTTGAAAGACTTGCCGTTCACAGCCAGATCGTACACAAACTGCTGAATGTGCCTTGTCTTGATCTTATCCATCCTCATGTGACCGATAGCAGGGTAGACCCTGTTTCTCAGCTGCTTCATGCGCTCATAAGATGTATTGCGCAGATTGAGCTTGGCGTAGGTCTCCAGCCATTCCTCAGCGAAAGCCTCGAACTTGACGTTGGTGGTCACCTGTCCCTGCTGACAGCGTTCCTCGAACAGTACCGCCTGCCTTTGGACTTCTTTTTCAGCCTGCTTCTGTGTCATCCCCTCGGGCGGCTTCCAGCTCATCGTCTGAGTTATCTGCTCACCTTTAGTATCGTAACCGCAAGACACGCGTATCTGATATGTATTACCTCTTTTTCTTATATTTGCCATTGTCTGATTCCTCCTTACAACCAGACCTCTGACATCTCTACACTTCCATTATACCACGTTTCGCGTGGTAAAGCAA
>CAMNMO010000164.1 GCA_946544695.1 uncultured Ruminococcus sp.
GGAGTGACCCATCTTACCCAGCCCTCTGCCGTCGGGGGAAGTGATACCCTCGATAGCATCGAAAGATGTGTTGGGGTTGCAGTGGATATCAAAAGTGGGTTCGCCGTCAAAATCAACATACTGAGTTGCGATCTGTCCGTTTTCAGCAAGTTTTGCTATTTCCTCGGCAGTAGCTACAAAGCGTCCCTCACCGTGGGATATTGCTATGCTGTGGATATCATCGACCTCACAAGCTGCCAGCCAGGGCGACTTATTGGAAGCGATACGTGTATTTACCATCTTGGACTGATGTCTTGCAATGGTGTTGAATGTCAGTGTGGGGGAATCGTCACGCATATCAACGATCTCGCCGTAGGGCACAAGACCCAGCTTTATCAGCGCCTGGAAACCGTTGCAGATACCCAGCATCAGACCGTCACGGTTTTTCAGCAGGTCATGGATAGCATCGGTCAGCTTGGGGTTGCGCAGGAAGGAAACGATGAACTTACCGCTTCCGTCAGGCTCGTCACCGCCGCTGAATCCGCCCGGCAGCATTACTATCTGTGAACGCTTGATCTTACGCTCCATAGCGTCAACAGACTCCTTGATAGCCTGCTCGGAAAGATTTCTTACAACGAATATCTCTGCCTCAGCGCCAGCCTTTTCAAACTGTCTTGCAGTATCATACTCGCAGTTAGTGCCCGGGAATACGGGGATAAGCACTCTGGGTCTGGCCACCTTTATAGCGGGAGCTTTTCTCTCCTGTGCCTTGAAGCTGTACTTGTTGGGCTTCTCGTTAGGCTCCTTGACATGCACGGGATATACAGGCTCAAGCTTGCCTTCCCAGAGTTTCTGGAGCTTGTTCAGGTCAATAGTGTAGCCGTTGTTTTCAATGGTATAAGCTTCTGTGGTCTCACCGATGACTCTCTCATCTGTCTCGGTGCCGTCAGCCAGTTCAAGAACGAAGCTGCCGTAGCAAGCACGGAACAGTTCTGCGGGAGTTACCTTATCGGTAAACTTAAAGCCTATCTTGTTACCGAATGCCATCTTGGTGACAGCTTCCGAAACGCCGCCGTAAGCAACAGACCAGCATGCCAGCACCTTACCGTCAGCGATAAGCTTCTCGACCTTCTCAAACACCTTTTTCAGGCTGTCGAAATCAACGATGTTATTGCTGTCATAGTCAGGCTTGATGAGTATGACCTTAGAACCTGCCTTCTTGAATTCCTGCGAGATGATATTATCGGTCTTGGCAGTGGAAACAGCGAATGATACCAGTGTGGGGGGAACGTCGATGTTCTCGAAAGTACCCGACATGGAGTCCTTACCGCCGATGGAACCGCAGCCCAGTTCGATCTGAGCCTTATATGCGCCCAGCAGTGCAGAGAAAGGCTTGCCCCAGCGTGAAGGAGTATTCTGTGTTCTCTCGAAGTACTCCTGGAAGGTCAGCCAGCAGTGTTCGTAGGTACCGCCTGTTGCAATGACCTTTGATATGGATTCTACCACTGCGGACATAGCGCCGTGATATGGGCTGACGCTGGACAAAAACGGATTGAAGCCCCAGCCCATTATGGAAGCTGTGGTGGTCTCGCCGCCCAGTACGGGCAGCTTTGCAGCCATAGCCTGAGTAGGTGTATTCTGGTACTTACCGCCGTAAGGCATAAGAACGGTACCTGCGCCGATGGTGGAGTCAAATCTCTCTACCAGACCCTTCTGTGAGCAGATATTCAGGTTGGAGATCATAGCCTCCCAACGGTCAGCAGTATCCTCACCGCCGTCATCGTTTGCGAATACGGGAGTGGGAACTTCGATATCGGTGTGCTTTTCAGCACCGTTGGAATTAAGGAACTCTCTTGACAGGTCAACGATGGTATTGCCGTTCCAGTTCATTCTCAGTCTGGGTTCTTCGGTAACTCTTGCCACCATTGTAGCTTCGAGGTTTTCCTTAGCAGCTTCTGCCATGAACTTTTCAAGGTCTTCCTTAGCGATAACTACTGCCATTCTCTCCTGAGATTCGGAGATAGCCAGTTCGGTGCCGTCAAGACCGTCGTACTTTTTGGTAACAAGGTCAAGGTTTATCTGGAGACCGTCTGCCAGCTCGCCGATAGCAACAGATACGCCGCCTGCACCGAAGTCATTGCAGCGCTTGATCATGGAAGTTACTTCAGGATTTCTAAACAGTCTCTGGAGCTTTCTTTCTTCGGGTGCATTACCCTTCTGGACTTCAGCACCGCAGGTCTCCAGCGAATGCAGTGTGTGTGACTTGGAAGAACCGGTTGCACCGCCGCAGCCGTCACGGCCTGTCTTACCGCCGAGAAGTATAACGATATCCTCGGGAGCGGGTCTTTCACGCCTTACGTTGGAAGCGGGAGCAGCACCTATAACAGCGCCTATCTCCATTCTCTTTGCAACATAACCCGGGTGATATATCTCATTTACATTACCTGTTGCAAGGCCTATCTGGTTACCGTAGGAAGAATAGCCGTTTGCAGCGCCCACTACCAGTTTTCTCTGGGGCAGCTTGCCTGCGATGGTATCTTCAACGGGAACAAGAGGATTGCCCGCACCTGTTACACGCATAGCCTGATATACATAGGAACGTCCCGACAGCGGGTCTCTGATAGCGCCGCCAAGACATGTAGCTGCGCCGCCGAAAGGCTCGATCTCTGTGGGGTGGTTGTGAGTCTCGTTCTTGAACATCAGCAGCCAGTCCTCATCGACGCCGTCCACATCTACCTTGATCTTGACGGAGCATGCATTGATCTCCTCGCTCTCGTCCAGATCTTTCAGCAGACCTGCCTTTTTCAGCTGCTTAGCACCGAAGCATGCAAGATCCATCAGTGTGATGGGCTTGTCAGTTCTGCCTGCATAGAGGTCTTTTCTGGCATTGATGTAATCTGTGAAGGTAGCTGCGATATAATCTGGCTCGATGGACACGTTGTCAACTATCGTGGAGAAAGTTGTGTGGCGGCAGTGATCCGACCAATAGGTATCTATCATCCTTATCTCGGTGATAGTGGGGTTGCGGTTCTCCTGCTCCTTGAAATACTTCTGGCAGAACTTGATATCGTCAAGATCCATAGCAAGACCAAGCTCTGTCAGCATAGCTTTCAGGTCGTCCTCGGTGGAATAGATAAAACCGTCAACGGTATCGACAGTGGTGGGGATATCATACTTGATATCCAGGGTATCGAACTCATCAAGAGAAGCTTCTCTCGACTCAACGGGGTTTATCATGTAGTGCTTGATCTGGTCAAGCTCCTCATCGGTCAGGGCGCCGCTTACGATATAGATGCGGGCAGACTTGATGACAGGACGCTTGCCTGCTGTGAGCAGGGAGATACACTGTGCACAAGAATCAGCTCTCTGGTCGAACTGCCCCGGAAGATACTCAACTGCGAATATCTGCTCGTCCTCGCCGACAGCGGGGAGATGGTCATAGGTAACGTCTACCGCAGGCTCAGAGAACACCACGGGTACAGCAAGCTCGAAATCCTTGCGGGGCAGACCCTCAGCGTCATAGCGGTTTATAACACGCAGACCCTTCAAATTATCAAGACCCAGTGCAGACTTGATACCGCCCAGCAGAGAATCAGCTTCTACTGCAAACTCAGGCTTTTTTTCAACATAAATTCTGTATACTGACATATCAGCAGCTCCTTTACAGATTATTTTACATTTCCCTGATACAGAATGTATCGATATATGTTATATTATACTACATCTTGGGGGTGCTTGTCAATGACTTAATTATTAAACATTGACTTATAAGTGAAAATGTTATATAATGTAATAGAAATAATGCGGGGTGAGAGTCCGAAAAACATTTTTCCTTTTGACGTACCGCCTGATCTGGCAGTTTTTATCTGCTGTCATCTGACTGATAAGGGGGTGCCCCCACATTTTCTCTGCGGTCATTCAGGCGTAAAGGAAATGACGATGCTGACAGTTTTCCCGAAAGGATAACTGCTGTGAAAGACGGCAAGGAAGTAAGCTTCATGACAGACCCGAGGGTGCGGCGCTGATGCTGAGACTTCCCGTAAGGAAAGATCCATCAGCCGAAAGACTTTTCAGACGGAGGGATATGAACTTCTTTAAAAGAACGGATAAGATATAACAGGGATATAAAACGGACTATAATGGTAACGGAGGAGTAAAAATGATCGATTTCAAGCGAATATTATTGCAGATGAGGAGTCTCGTGATCTTTAAAAAGCTGTGGGACGACAAAGTAATATCCAACATGATAAATACCATGGTAAGCATTGAAGAACAGGACACGGAAACTGCCATAGAGTTTTACAGCGATATGTGCGCCGAACTTTATGAATACGGCGAGGACCTGACAGAATACATCATTAAGATAGTTCTGGAGGACGAGAACATCTTCCTGCTGAAAAAGGGCGAGGGCAAGGAAACAGGCACGATGCTTGACAACTGCCTTGCAAACGAACTGAATTTTCTTGAAGAACTGGCAACTATCCCATGCAGCGAATTCATCGGGCGCATAAACTATGAGGGCTTTCTGCCCGAGTACAGGATAAGCCCGAGAGATCTCTCGCAGATATATGCCGAAAGGGTGCATGCGATAAACAAGATAGGCTACGGTGTTTACTCAAAATTCAACATCTTTATCATCAAGGAAGGTGTGCTTACACCTGTTGAATATCCCGATCCTATCAGGCTTTCTCAACTGCACAGTTATGAGAATGAACGCAGTCAGGTAATTGCCAACACAAAGGCACTGCTGGCTGGCAAGCCTGCGAACAACGTGCTGCTTTACGGTGACTGCGGCACAGGCAAGTCCTCTACCGTAAAGGCGATAGCAAATGAGTATGCAAGCGAGGGACTGAGGCTTATCGAACTGAAAAAGAAACAGCTTCATGAGATACCTAACATTGTTGAGAAGATCAGCCGCAACCCGCTGAAATTCATCATTTTCATAGATGACCTGTCTTTCACCGAGGACGACAACGACTACGCCGCACTGAAAGCCATACTCGAAGGCAGCGTGGCATCTACCGCTTCAAATCTGGTCATTTACGCCACATCGAACCGCCGTCATCTGGTACGTGAAACATTCACTGCACGTAAGGGCGACGAGATACATTTCAAGGACACCATGCAGGAACTGCTGTCACTTTCCGACCGTTTCGGACTGACTGTTACATTCCAGAAACCCGACAAGAAACTGTTTCTCGAGCTGGTGGACAAGCTGGCAGAACAGTATGAGGTCAGGACTGACCGTGAAACACTGGAACTCCGTGCAGAACAGTTCGCACTGGGCAAAGGCGGACGTTCGCCGAGAGTGGCAAAGCAGTTTATAGAATACATAAAAGGCACAGAAGAATAAGTACAAAAAAACAGACCCGAAGTCACAAAGCTTCGGGTCTTGTTATGCTTTTACAAGAACAGGACTATTTTATCATCTCCATGAATTCTTCCTCGGTGATGATCTTTATGCCAAGCTGCTGCGCCTTTGTCAGCTTGCTGCCTGCTTCCTCGCCCGCAAGGACATAGTCCGTTTTCTTGGACACCGAACCACTCGCCTTACCACCGAACTTCTCGATAAGTTCCTTTGCTTCATTGCGCTTGAGGGTGGGCAGTGTGCCTGTAAGGACAAAGGTCTTGCCATCAAAGCGGTCATCCTGCTGTACCTTCTCGTAGTCGGTATTTACGCCGCAGTCTTTAAGTCTGTTTATCAGCGAGATCATGTGTTCCTCATGGAAAGCGCTGTACACGCTGTCTGCCATGATATCTCCGAAGCCCTCGATGCCTGCGATCTCCTCGCCGGAGGCGTTCATGATATTGTCAAGTCCGCCGAACTTCGCACACAGCAGCTTTGCAGATGCCTGACCGATGCCACGTATGCCGAGACCGAAGATAAGTCTGTCCAAAGAATTGGACTTTGATCTTTCGATAGCGGTAACAAGATTGCGTGCGGACTTCTCTTTGAAGTTTTCAAGTTCGAGCAGCTGTGCTTCGGTTATGCGGTAAAGGTCAGCCACCGAAGTTATCAGTCCGCCGTCAAGCAGCGCTCTTACTATCTGCGGACCGAGACCGTCAATATTCATTGCGCCCTTAGATGCAAAGTGAACTATGCTGCGGAAGATCTGCGCAGGGCACTCAACATTCGGGCAGCGCACAGCGGCTTCTTCTTCCGACTTGATAAGCTTTGTCTTGCAGACAGGACATTCATCGGGCAGCGTGAATGCTCCCTCGGAATTCTTTTCCACCGAACCGAGAACTTCGGGAATGATATCGCCTGCCTTGCGTACCTTGATGATATCACCGATGTTGATGTTCTTCTCTCTTATCAGGTCCTGATTGTGCAGCGTTGCACGGGAGACCTGAGTACCTGCAAGGAACACAGGTTCAAATATGGCAACAGGTGTAACTGCGCCCGTTCTGCCGACGTTGAGTTCAATATCAAGCAGTCTGGTGTTCTTCTCCTCGGGCGGGAACTTATATGCCACAGCCCATTTAGGTACCTTTGCGGTAGCGCCAAGTCTGTCACGCTGGCGGAAGTCATCTACCTTTATAACTACACCGTCGATATCATAAGGCAGATCGAAACGGCTTTCGCCGATCTCACCGA
>CAMNMO010000165.1 GCA_946544695.1 uncultured Ruminococcus sp.
GCCGTAATGCATGTTCAAACCTTTGTATTATGCAAAAATTGATTTCCGTGAAAATCAGGTGAAAGCCCTTTACATTTTGTTTAAAATGTGATATAATAAACAAAACATTATTGATTTTTGATAATTGTTATTTTATTCCATTTTGAAAGGATCTTACTATGGACTGGGTCGAAGTAGATATTTTTACTGCAACCGAGGGTATCGAACCCGTAACAGGCTGCCTGCTGGGGCTTGGCATAAACGGCTTTGTGATAAAGGACGCCGCAGATTTCGAGGAGTTTCTCAGCGATAAAAGTGTAAACTGGGATTATATCGATGATGACCTCATGGGTCTTAAAAACTGCGAGACCACCGTTACCGCTTATCTTCCCAAAAACGCACAGGGGCTTGATTACCTTGAAGCTGTCAAGGCTGAACTCAAGGCGCTGAAAGCCCGTGATACCGAAGGCGCATTCGGCAGACTGGAGTATGAGCTGAAAAATGTCCGTGAGGAGGACTGGGCGAATAACTGGAAGCAGTATTTCAAACCGCTGGAGATAGGCGGCAAGCTGCTGATAAAGCCCAGCTGGGAAGAAGTACGTGAGGGCGAGACCAGGAAGATACTGGAGATCGACCCCGCATCAAGCTTCGGTACGGGACAGCACAACACCACACAGCTTTGCCTTGAACTGGTTGAGAAGTATCTTTCGGACGGTGACCGTGTGCTTGATCTTGGCTGCGGCAGCGGTATACTTTCCATAGGCGCAGTGCTGCTTGGTGCAGACAGCTGCACCGCTGTGGATATAGATGCAAACTCTGTGAAGATAGCTTCCGAGAATGCCGAGAAAAATCACATCAGCGGCGATAAGTACCGTGCGCTGTGCGGCAATGTCATAGATGACAGTGCGCTGGTCGGTGAGATAGGCAGCGGTTATGACCTGCTGTGTGCAAATATAGTTGCAGATGTTCTTATAGGTATGAGTGGACTGTTCGCAGGCTTTTTGAAGCCGGGCGGCAGACTGATAGTCTCGGGAATAATCGACATGCGCAAGGACGAGGTGCTTGATGTCATCAAGGCACAGGGCTTTGAGATGACCGAGATAAGAGAGAAGGAAGACTGGGTAGCGGCAGCGTTCATCGCACCGCAGTGATAAAAGGCGGGTCAATGAGAGATGCCCGCTTGATATAGACAGCGATAGATGATGTGATAGTGCAAGAGAGAAAGGAAGTGCTTAAAATGCAGCTGTTGTTTTTAGTGATAAAGAGGGTAGAATTGGTGGACGAGATAATGCATTCGCTTGCCTCGGCAGGTATAAGGGGCGGCACCTGCATTGACAGCATGGGTATGGCAAAGTCCATATCGGATATGGATAATCTGCCGATGATAGGCGTGCTGCGTGCACTGCTGAGCGGTGAGGACCCCGACCAGAAGGGCAAGACCATATTTGTTGCCGTTCAGGACGATCAGGTGCAGACCGCAAGAGATGCCATCGTCAGCGTAACGGGCGACCTTACACAGCCAAACGCAGGTGTGCTGTTCGGCGTGCCCATAACCTTTGCTGAGGGGATAAACTGATAATAGATCAAACACCGAGCCTGACAGTGATGTCGGGCTTGTTTTTTTGTCATCAAAAAAGGTCTTTCTGCAAGCTTACAGAAAGACCTTTTCGTTATTATGTTATGTCATATTTCGTCCTCGGCGGGTGCGACTATCACCAGACCTATGTAGCTGTCGATGACGCCCTTTCTCACAAAGAACATATCGTAGTCGCCCTCGGTGGATATGTCTGATGCCACACACATTCCGCCAATGTCGCCGTAATACTCCCTGTCGGGGGTGTTGCCCAGCGTATTTGAGCAGCCGTCCTGCTCGCTGAGTTCCAGCAGCCTGTCCTCATCGAGAGTTGTAACATCAAGCTCGTCGTCATGCCTGATGATGTACACATTCCACGGATCATCCACATCAGTGTCCAGGTACATCTCAAAGACCTCGTCCAGCTCGAACTCATACAGCGGCGGTTCTTTGGTGAAGCCTTCCTCAGCCATCGTGTCGATGGTATCCACATTCTTCCAGACCGACTGTGATTCCAGTATCAGTCCGTTTATGACAGACGGTGAGTTGTCATCGAAGTTTTCCAGAACTCCCGGTTTGTAGTAATCCTCCTCGCCGCCTTCATCTTCCTGAGTTTCGGCAACGCTGCTCGTCTTGCTGACTTTTTTCGGCTTTGTCTTTTTCTTGCTGCCGCCGTCCGAACATCCTGCCAGAGCCGTAAATGCCATGGCAAACGATACTATCAAAGCAAATTCTTTTTTCATAGCAGTCTCCTTATAGCGGTATGGACTCCGTCATTTCAGCCTGTTCGCCGTACTCTTTACCAGTATGCGAAAACGGGCGTATCATAAGAAACGTTATTGTATATATATTCAGCTGCATCGTAAGGCATGTTTATGCAGCCGTGGCTGCCCCATGTTGCCGACTGATACTTTGTTCCGCCGAACACGCCGTTCTGCCATGACGCATCATGGAAGCCTATGCCTATGGTGCTTATATAGTTCCAGAACTCAACATAGGAAGCGTAAGAATGTCCGTCAGAACTGCCGACCAGAGTCTTGCCACGTTCCTTCAGCCACAGCTTGTATACGCCCGCAGGTGTATTTCTCGACTCACTGGGGTAGCCCGATACGATGTCGCATTCCATCTTGACTTCGCCGTTCTCGTAATACCACAGGTGCTGCGCTTCAAGGTCAACATCGAAGTATGTATCGCTGAAATCCTTTGTGGGAGTCAGCCAGTCGGGATTGCAGGTGTAGCTGTAAGTGGAATCCGGGTTGACATACCATATCGCATCTGTCTTAACAGACTCGCCTTCTTCAATGGCATTGACGATAAAGTTGGTCATGCCCTTCTGGTCGAGCCACCAGCCGTAGCAGCCCTGTCCCTGAGGTATGGTTATCAGACCCTTGTTGGTCGCATTGAACTCTCTGTCCTTGCCGAAGGTGTCGTACTTGTCCGCCAGCAGTTCAACGTAGTGTTCCACCGCATCACGGTCTACCGACAGCGTTTCAACAGGTGCGTCCTCATCAAACTCCACCCATTCCATTATCTGGCTGCCGTCTATCAGTTCGGTATCCAGTATGAAGTCAAAGCTTATCTGCATATTGTGCAGATTGTTCAGCTTGTCGCATTCTTCGTAGAGGTCGTCCGACTTTATCTTGGCTGTTTTGTAGCAGTCCAGCGAACCCACTGCAATGTCGAAATTCAGCTTATCCAGTTCGCTTTCCACGTAATCGTAAAGCAGCTGTATCTTCTCCTCGTCGACAGTGTCGCCGTCCACCTCAGCCACAACGCTGAAACTTCCGTTGTCGTTCTGGGTTATGTAAGCGTCCTTGGGTGCTGTCACCTTCTGGTCCTTGAGAAGCTTGTGTGCCAGCAGGTCCTCCAGCTTTTTCTTGTCATAGCTGAAATCGCCCTCAAGGTCATGTTCCTCCTTGTCGAACTTGGCATTCAGCCACTTGTCGTGGTCCTGACCGTTGTAAAGTTCATTTATGGCAGCCTCGGTGTTGTCAACATAGCCGATGTCGGCAAGCTTGATGTTGAAGCCCGTGCCGTCCTTCTTGGTTATGTAGACAGTTTCGGGTATGACTGCCTTCTTTTTCAGTTCAGCCACTGCCTGTTCCTTGTCCATGCCGCCCACATCGACGCCTGCCACGTAGGTGTTGTCAAGGAAAGTATCCTCGTAAGTCTTTTTGCCTGCAAAGTATATGCCGCCTGCGCATAATGAGCCCGCAACTATGATAGATGTGCATATAAGCATCACCTGTGTGCCTGTCATGCCACGCTTCTTTTTCTTCTTTTTCTTTTTTGCCGCAGTGCTGCTCTTGCTTTTCGAGGAAGACTTTTTGCTGCTGCTGCCCGATCTTTTTGTGTGGCTGCCGCTGCTGCTTTTCTTCCTGCCTGATGAACTGCTGCTGCGTGAAGCGCTGCCTGAAGCTTTTTTCCTTGCCGTTTTAACACCGCCCGATGAACTTGCGAACGCAAAGTCATCAAAAGCATCCTCTCCGAAATCCGTCACGCCTGCCGCACCCGCCGATAAGTTGTCATCGTCATCGGTGAACGCCATGTTGCGTGCTATCATTCTGGCAAGGTCTTCTTTTCTGTTCTCCATACGAAAATAAACTATCCTCCCAAAATTTGCCGCATATATCAAACTGCATATATCTCCCGCCCCTGATATGCTGTCGGTAAAGGCAGAAAAACGCATGCCGTTTAATATAAAAAATATTTCTCTCCCGGATAACTGTCATGTTACAGCTATCCATTCTCTATTATACAACATTTGCTCTGCTTTTTCAATGGTTTTTTGCATAAATTTTCAGGTGATGATCAAGCCTATTTGCGCCGCTTGTCAATATCTGTCCGCATATTACTGTGAATGGCATGGGCAGTGCGACAAAATTGTACATAATCAATAAGTTTAAAGGGTTTTTAGTCACTTCTGTTCTAATATCGGATTAATTGACAAGCGAATAAAATTAAGTTATAATTTAACTGTAAGTGTATAATGGTTAATATAAGGGCAGTCGGGGAGGCTGCAAAGGAAAGGAAAAGGAAGTTAAATGTCGGTTTTTTTTAACATTTTAGTGGCGCTTGGCGGACTCGCCATGTTCATGTACGGAATGAAGACACTTAGTTCGGGTCTTGAAAAAGCAGCGGGCGGACTGATGGAGAAAATACTTGCTACGGTATCGGGCAATATTTTCACGAGTATCCTGTTTGGTGCGCTGGTTACCGCTGCGGTACAGTCCTCAACTGCCACGACAGTAATAGTCATCGGTCTTGTTAATGCGGGGCTGCTGAAGCTGCGTGGTGCGGTGGGTATCATCATGGGTGCCAATATCGGTACGACCATGACCGCACATATACTCAGGCTTGCAAGCGTGGGGCAGTCGGATAATTTTCTGATAAACCTGATAAACCCCACAAATCTTTCAGCCATGCTTGCGGTGGCAGGTATGGTCATAGTGATGTTCTCGAAGAAGAACAAGAATAAGACCGTCGGTGAGATACTTCTTGGCGTGGCTATACTGTTTACAGGTATTACCACGATGAAGGGTGCCATCGGTCCTCTGTTCAAGGATCCCGACATGGTTCGCTCTATATTCAGCCTGCTGAAAAACCCGGCACTTGGTATACTGGTAGGTATCGTTGTTACCATCTGCACTCAGTCCAGTGCGGCTGCGGTGGGCATACTCCAGATAATCGCCAAAGAGACAGGCGGTGCGGTGCTTTTCGCATCAGCATTCCCGATAATAATGGGTACAAACATAGGTACCTGTGCGACACCTCTGCTGTCGTCGCTGAATTCTTCCAAGAACGCAAAGAGGGCGGCGCTGCTGCATTTCTATTTCAACCTCATCGGTACCATACTGTTCCTGATAGTCATATATGCAGTACAGTTCACCATAGGCTGGTCTTTCTGGGACAAGGGCTTTGATGACGGCGACATCGCAAATTTCCACACACTGTTCAACGTGATCGTTACAGCCATATTCATTCCCTTTGCAGGTCTGCTTGAAAAGCTTGCATGTCTGACAGTTCGTGATAAGCCCGGTGAGGAAGAGGACGCATTCTCAAAGGAAGATCTGCTGGACGAGCGTTTCCTTGTGACACCGAATGTTGCCATAGCCCAGACGAAGGAAGCTGTGGTGCAGATGGGTATTTATGCACGCAAGAATTTTGAGACAGCCTGTGAACTTCTGAACAGGTATGACCTGAAAGAAGTTGAGAAACTTGCAGAACGTGAGGAACTGCTGGACCGTCTGGAGGACAGAGTGGGACAGTACCTTATCAAGCTGAATGACTGCGGACTCAATGAGGATGAGGGCCGTATGGTGACCACACTGTTCCACCTGATAAGCGAGTTTGAGCGTATAGGTGACTATTCGGTGAACATCAGCGAGACAGCGGATGTGCTGTATGAGGAGGAGTCAAGCTTTTCTGAACGTGCAAATAAGGAGCTTGAAGTGGTGAACGGCGCCATATCCGAGATAATCGACCTTGCTATCGAGGCGACAAAGACTATGGATATGAAGGTGCTGACACAGGTCGAACCCCTTGAAGAAGTGGTTGACCGCCTTGTTGAAGAACTGAAGGCAGTCCATATCGACCGCTCGAAGAAGGGTCTGTGCGCCATAGATGTGGGCATACATTTCCTGGATATACTCACAAATGTTGAAAGGATATCCGACCACTGCTCGAATATAGCAGTGTACCTCATATCCTCAAAGCAGCAGTATGAGACTCTCAAGAAGCATGAGTATCTTGATGACCTGCACAAGCACGGTTCTTCGGAATACGAGAAAAAGCTTCAGGAGTATTCGGATAAGTATTCACTGAAAGCCCTTGCGTAACAAATAAAGTAAGACCGACACCTCTGCCGTGAGACGGCGGGGGTGTTTTTACATCAAAAAAGCTGCGGCGCAGTGTGCCTGCACGCAGCTGTTGTCTGTTATGAGACCGCTGAAAACAAAAAAATTAACGCCCACTTCTGATTCGGCGTGAAATGAGCATTAATTTTCTTA
>CAMNMO010000166.1 GCA_946544695.1 uncultured Ruminococcus sp.
CCGTCACGGAATTCGATGATGCCCGCAAGGTTTTCTTTAAGGGCTTTCAGATCCTCTGACTTGGTGGCTTTTATGAGTTCGTCAAGCTCTTTTTCATAGTTATCCTCTGTCAGCTTAACAGATGCCAGCATCAGGTGGGGCTCGGAGTTTGCCTGTGCGAAAAAGCTGTCAACTATCTCCTGCGCCGCATCGTTGAGGTCGGTGTTGTGTTCTGTCAGTTCCTTCATGCCGTCTGAAAGTTCCTCAGCACCGTCATAGAGGTCATCAACGCCGTTTTCTATATCTTCCCTGTCAGAAAGGACATCGTCTATCGTCTCACGGAAATACTTGTCCTCCACCTTGTTGTAATCAAGTTCAAGCTCCTTGATCTCGTTTTTCAGGTCATCATTGGTGACTTTGCTGCCCAGACGGTAGGCGTAGACATATTCTTCTGCCTTCTGGCTGGTTGTGCTGCGCACCATCTCATAGTATTCATCGGTAACGAAGATAAGTCCGAAATTCTTAGACCTTACAGCGGTGTCGGAAAACTTTGCCTTTGGCTGGTCGTAGTCGGGCACACAGCCTATACCGCAGACGGTGAACTCTGCGCCGCCTGCGCTTATGGTATCGCCGACAGATATGTCATTCTCGGCTGCATAGCGCTTTTCCACCACGCACTGACTGCCTGTCTCGGCAAGGCTGCCCTCATCGAGTATGACCTTGTCGATCTTCTCACGGTTTTTGAACATTCTCAGCTTTGTCTTATCATCAACTGCAAGGTCGGTGTAGAACTCAGCCTGTATCTCGGTGCCGCCCTCTGATAACTTTTCTCTCTCATCATCATTCAGCGGCAGGAACACCGTGAAGCAGCCGTCCTGTGTGTTGAATTCGCTGCGCTTTTCTTCTGCGCCACGCAATACGGTCTCTGCCGAACCCACAATGCCTATGACCAGATAGATTCCCATTGCTATGACAAGTATCAGCGCAAGATACCGTCCGAACCCCGCTTTAAGGTCACGGGGCAGCCTTTTTCTAAGTACCCTTCTCATCACAGATCCTCCAGTTCGGCGGCAGGCACCCTTGTCTCATTCTCGTAGTCCTTGCGTATCATGCCGTCCTTAATGATTATGACCTTGTGCACCATGTTCTTGATGGAGTTGTTGTGGGTAACTATCAGCATGGTGGTGCCGTACTTGGCGTTTATCTTTTCCAGCAGTATCAGTATATCTCTGGAGGTCTTGGAATCCAGTGCGCCTGTGGGTTCATCGCAAAGCAGCAGTCTGGGATTTTTTATGAGCGCCCTTGCTATGGCACAGCGCTGCTGCTGTCCGCCCGAAAGCTGTGCGGGGAACTTGTTCTGGTGTTCGGTGAGACCCAGTGTCTCCAGCAGTTCGTCCATATCCAGCGGGTCCTCCGCCAGATAGCTGCACACCTGTATGTTCTCCCTGACGGTCAGGTTGGGCACAAGGTTGTAGAACTGGAAAATAAATCCCAGAAAGTCACGGCGGTAGTCCGAAAGTTCGGCAGGTTTAAGTCCGAATATCTCCCTGCCGTCCACCTTTACAGAGCCGCTGTCCATCGTATCAAGTCCGCCGATACAGTTCAGCAGCGTGGATTTTCCCGAACCGCTGGTGCCCTGTATAACGCACATCTGTCCCTTTTCAACACCTGTGCTGACCCCCTTCAATACCTGTATATAGCTTGTGTCCTTGCCGTAGCTTTTCTTGACATCTTTTACCTCTAAGTACATTATCTTTCCCTCCGTTGCATTTTCTGTGACCGTATCAAAAGTTAGACTAAGCTAACTTTACCCTATATCACGGAACAGTTCCCTGTTCCGAAAAAAACATTCTTTCAGCGCTCGCTGTCGTCGTCCACCAGCGCATAAGTTATCCAGCCCTTTATCAGATAATCCATACAAGGCTTGATGAAGCGCATAGCTTCCTGCCTGTCCGTGAAATGGTTCATCATGTGGATAAAGGCATCTATCTGTACATGTGTCAGCCAGTGAAGCATTTCCCTGTTGGCATGCTTGCCCGGCACCACAGCTGCGTACCTTTCCGCCATGTCCACATAGACCAGATCCAGCTTATCTATTATCTGTTCGACTACGCCCTCGTATTTCGAGCCCGCCGACCTTTCAAGCAGAATGGTCATCTCATCGAAATTGTCGTATATAACGTTTACCAGTTTCTCAGCGAATTCATCATGGTCGCCGTCCTGCTGCTGATATGACAGAAGATCTGTCTCGGTGTCCTCAGCAAAGTGCTTGTCCAGCACCTCCATCAGATCACTCAGCGCCCTATCGATGACGCCGCCAAGCAGGCCGTCCTTATCCTTGAAAAAGAAGTACACCGCCCCTGTGGTAACGCCCGCATCTGCGGCTATCTTACGCAGCGAGGCTTTGATGAACCCCTTTTCAAGAAACTCGTTTTTTGCGCATTCTATGAGCCTTGCACGGCTCTCCTTGTTATCCCTGTTGTTTTCACCCATAGTATCTCTCCTTTAGATAACAGTGTTACGTAACACTGTTATCTTACTATATTTTTTCGATTTCGTCAAGAGTCCGCAGGCAGTGCGGCAGCGATTTTGTAGCATCGCACTATTACACCCGACCGTCCCGAACAGCACTGTGTGCATTTTGCACTATTCAGTCAGGACAGCCCGATAGGTACAGCCCTTTTATGTAAACCTTGTGCAACCTGCTTAAAGCTGTGCGGCGAAATTTGTGTAAAAAAATCCCGTTTTCGGCTTTACTTTTGCGGCTAAGTATGTTACAATAAATTTAATTGCTTTTATGCTTTACAGCTTTTACGCTTTTGCAGGATAAAGCACCGATAATATCATATTTGAAAGGATAGTTATATAATGCCGATAACAGAATTTCTGGAAAAAAATGCAGCACAGTTCCCCGACAAGACTGCGTTGGTCGAACTCAATCCCGAGATAAGGGAAAAGCGTGTGACCTGGAAGGAGTATGAACTCATCGAGCCCACTGCCGATGTACCTTACAGACGGGAGATAAGCTGGTCTGTATTCAACGAGAAGGCTAACCGCTTTGCAAACCTGCTCATCTCAAGGGGTGTCAAGAAGGACGACAAGGTGGGCATACTGCTGATGAACTGCCTTGAATGGCTGCCCATCTATTTCGGTATACTGAAAACAGGCGCACTGGCTGTGCCGCTGAATTTCCGCTATACTGCCGACGAGATAAAGTACTGTGTTGAACTGGCAGAGGTGGATATACTGGTATTCGGTCCTGAGTTCATAGGCAGGGTCGAGGAGATAGTTGACGACATAAGCGTTGGCAGACTGCTGTTCTACGTGGGCGAAGGATGTCCCACATTTGCAGAACATTATGACAGACTGGCTGCAAACTGTTCAAGTGTCAGCCCTGACATTAAGCTGACCGACAAGGACAATGCTGCCATATACTTCTCATCGGGCACAACAGGCTTCCCCAAAGCCATACTGCATAATCATGAGAGCCTTGTGCATTCCGCCAAGGTCGAACAGAAACATCACGGTCAGACAGCTGACGATGTTTTCCTGTGCATACCGCCCCTCTACCACACAGGCGCCAAGATGCACTGGTTCGGCAGCCTGATATCGGGCGGCAAGGCTGTTATACTCAAGGGCGTAAAGCCAAAGTTCGTGCTGGACGCTGTTTCAAGAGAACACTGCACCATCGTGTGGCTGCTGGTGCCGTGGGCACAGGATATCCTCGATGCGGTGGACAGGGGCGATATCGACCTGTCGCAGTATGAACTTGACCAGTGGAGACTGATGCACATAGGCGCACAGCCTGTTCCGCCCTCACTGATAAGCCGCTGGAAGAAGCTTTTCCCCAACCACCAGTATGACACAAACTACGGACTCAGCGAAAGCATCGGTCCCGGCTGCGTACATCTGGGCGTTGACAACATACACAAGGTAGGCGCCATAGGCAAGGCAGGCTACGGCTGGGAGGTCAAGATAGTTGACGAGAACGGCGAGACTGTACAGCGTGGCGAGGTCGGTGAACTTTGCGTAAAGGGTCCCGGCGTTATGACCTGCTATTACCGTGACCCGAAGGCTACCGCCGAAACACTGAAGGACGGCTGGCTGTTCACGGGCGACATGGCACAGGAGGACGAGGACGGTTTCATCTTCCTGGTAGACCGCAAGAAGGATGTTATCATCAGCGGCGGTGAGAACCTTTACCCCGTTCAGATAGAGGACTTCCTGAGAGCGCACCCCGCTGTCAAGGACGTTGCAGTTATCGGTCTGCCCGACAAGAGACTGGGCGAGATAGCAGCTGCGATAATCTCCATAAAGGAAGGCATGACCTGCACTGAGGAGGATATCAATAACTTCTGCCACAAGCTGCCCCGCTACAAGAGACCTCACAAGATCATCTTTGCCGATGTTCCAAGAAACCCCACAGGCAAGATCGAGAAGCCCTTACTCCGCAAGATCTACTGCGGCGAATCGGTCGTTGCAAAGCAGAACAATTCCTGACATACGTCAGCACATAACACAACTATAACGATACCCCCGCAGTGACGAGATCTGCGGGGGTATTCTGATGTAAAAACAAGGCTGCGCCGAAAAGCGCAGCCTTTGATATTACGTATTATTCCTCAACGGGGGCGGTGAAGTAGTTGCCCCAAGCATAACCCTCTTTATCGTTATACTCAACATAGTACCAGTTGTTCTCGTTGCGGATGAACTTGACCTCCGCACCTGCGGGAATGGTATCCAGCGTTGACGAACTCGATGAAGGGTCAGGGTGCAGCAGCACAGCGCCTGTACACTTTATGGTCTGTACATTGCTGTCCTCTTCCTCTTCTTCCTCCTCTTCCGTCTTGGAAGTCTTTTTCTTGGTGGACTTCGATGTCTCGGGACGCTGGGTAGCCGTCTCGGTCTCAGCGGGCGGCATGACATAATCGGTGGAAGTTATGGTGCCTGTTGCTTTAGTGCCTATCTCCTGATTGGTAAAAAGATTTTTCCAGAAAAGCATTATGACAACAATAACTATAAGAAATGTGAGCATGATAGCGATTATTCCCTTTACTGCCGAACTCATGGCAGCCTCACGTTCCACCTGTTTTCTTGATTTTCTTGCGCCCTGTCTGTTGGTTCTCTGTCTCTGCTGACCGTTCTGCTGCGGTCTGCCATATTGTTCCGACTGACCCTGACGGGGTCTTTGATTATTTCTGTACTGATTATTATCCGGCATTAGCCCGTCTTCCTTTCAAATCAAAAAGCGCTTACGCATCATCTTCAAATACTTTTACTTTCCTATTATACAAAATAATGCACCAAATGTCAATTAAAATTCGGTTACATTAAAACTTATAATTTTCTTAAACCGAGACCTGCGCTGAATGCATTCATTAAATGTCATCAAATTTCCCCTAAATAAAGACCACACAGCCCCAAAAGATGACAGATACACGCCTTTACAGACCCGCCTTAGTATCCTACTGTTGATTTTGCCCAAAAATTGCGGCAGCTATACACCTTATGCGCATTTTTTTGCTAGACAGATGTGCAGGCTTGGTGGTATGATAAATACAGAAGAAAAACTTCCCCCATCGGCAGTCAAAGATTGGAATGATCACAAAATGAAAAAACTTTACGCACTGCTTTGCGCCGCAGTTATGACACTTGCGGCACCATTGACTGCACACGCAGTCACACATTACGACCCCGCTGAGGCGCATCTGACATACACAGGCGCACCCGAGGGTACAGTATACATGGATATACTTGTCAAGATGGACAAGGACGATCCTTACTACACCGAATACACCTACCCGCCGCAGTACGGTCCGGGCGACACTCTGCCCATCAGCTCTGACAGCGAGATATGTCAGTATAACACCGACGGCTACATAAGCCTGAGTCTGCACCACATAAAAGCACCCCCGATGACAGTGGTGCAGGAGGGCGAGACCATATTCAAGATGAATTCCGTCGCTGATGAGTCCTGTGATTTCATCGACATGAGCATAGAGTACGGCAACTTCCGTGCGGCTTATGTTGACGGCGAGGGAAATGTGCTGGGCGTTACCAACGAATCGGTCACAGAATACTCGATGGACACCCCTTATGGTCTTGAAGCCGACGGCGACAGCCTTATCTTCCACAGGCACGGCGCACACCCCCGTGTGATAGCGCTGACCGTCGCAGGCGTGGCGCTGCTGCTGATATCACTGCCGATAATCGCATTCTTCATTTACTTCAAAAGAACAAAGCGCATAAACGCTGACGATCTGGAAAAGACTGCCAGGAAAAACCTGAAATAATGACCTGCCCCGAAGCATTTCAATAGTGCTTCGGGGCTTTGTATTTTAACGTTGCCGTTAATTTATACTATCATGCATCTTATTCAGGTGCCCATGTATTAAAAACAGCACATATCCCGTATTTGCATGCCGGATCATAACAAGACAGCAGATCGGGTCCATTTTCATAATGATCCCTGCACGATAAACAGA
>CAMNMO010000167.1 GCA_946544695.1 uncultured Ruminococcus sp.
GGCGGGGGGAATACACAAAAATACAGCTGTGTTTTGTCAAAATTGATTTCCGTGACCTTATTGCAGCTTTACCTCAATAAACAGACTATCTGCAAATAAAAAGTCAGCAATTTCACGTTGTTTACATTATGGTTACAAAACGTTTTAATTACGTTAATAACTTTAAGCTATCATTTTCCCATTACTATTACAGAGGGGTGAGTGTCATGACCGATCCCAAAAAGCTTTTTGAAGAGATATACAGCGAGACCAAAGAGGCTGCTTACCGATACATAACAGCCAAATGCTTTGATCTTGATGATATCGATGATATATATCAGAGCACCTTTATAAACGTATACGATGCATTGGTCAAACGGAAAGACCCCGTTGCCGATAACGAAGCCTTCGTGATACTCATCGCAAAGCGCACGCTTGCTAAGTATTATCCGCTGGCAAAACGGCTGAGAGGGCAGATCTCCCTCAGCAGGCAGGACGATGAAGAAGATGATATCGACCTGCCCGATGATATCGACATCGAGGACGATCTTGCAAATAAAGCGCTGATGGAACGGATAAACGAACAGCTTAAAAAAAAGCCCGTCCTCACGCAGAAAATTATTTTCATGTATTACTACCGTGGGATGACGATCCCACAGATAGCCGAAACGATGGAGTTGGGAGAAAGCTCCGTCAAAAGGCATATCTATAAGACCATCGAAGACCTCAGAAGACTTTACAGAAAGGAGAATGAGCTATGACCGAGAAGGAGCTTATCAGAAGATCGGTCGGGCTTACGGCGGATGACAGCATTCTGGAGAAAAGTGCTGATGATATTCTTTCCGCTGCCCGCACAGAGCGTGCCAAAGCCGGGAGAAGCTTTATAGGCGCCGCTGCTGCTGCTTTGGTCATAGCAGGCGGCATGGGGGTATATATGCTCAATGCTTCCCCCGAAAGCACACCGCCCACAGGCACTGTAAATCAGGCGGCTGAAAGTTCTGCACCTATGGAGAAGGGTGCTGCTGACATCAGCGCTTATCTTGACCTGAAGGGCGCTCCTTATGTGGAGGAGTACAGCAGGGACGTACTGGAGAAATACTTCCCCGATCTTCAGGGCAACGATTCTGTCAGCGACTACGACCAGCTGGACAAATACCTTTCAGCGGACGAAGGCAAGCCTGTCTCGATACGCTATGTGTATGACAGCAACAATGAGCCCGCAAAGGTGCTGGTCGAGTACGAGAACAGCTACAAGGTCTACGATCCTGTTTCGCTGGCGGGTGAAGGCAGTACGGAGAAAGCTGCCGGACACCCTCAGTACACAGGAAAGATGTTCGATCTGGACGGCACACTGTACAGTGTCGAGAACAACGGTATCTTTGAGTGCAACGACGGCAAGAAGATACCCGAAAAGGCGTTCGCTGAGATGATCGAGGAGAAAAAACAGGCGAATGAAGAGCAGACTGCGGTCACTTCAACCGAGATACCGAAGATCTCTTATGAAGATGATTACAGCGTGGAGAAATTGGAGAAATATTTCCCGAAGCAGGAGAACTTCGAGGAGATAGACAGCGTTATACGCTGTGTTGATGAGACCCTGGGCAGCCCCGTTAAGCTGCACATGGTCTACGGCACCCACAACAGCGTCCTGGGTGTTATGATCGAATATGTCAACGGCTGGTGCATATTCGATCCCGATTCACTTATGGACGGCGGTGCATTCAAGGAAGAAGATATGTCGGGCTTCAGCGGAAGGCTTTACAAGTTCGATGACTTCTATACCGTTCGCAAGGACGGCATATTCAGATGCCGCACAGGCGAAAAACTCACCGACCATGAATTTGAAAAGATGCTGAACACTGACATCAGCACGACCGCTGTCAGTGCTGCATATCATTATGAACTGCCCACGGGCGAGACCGTAAGATTTGAACTTCACGATGAAGCCGTCAATACCGCACTGCTTGACTGGTATGACGCTTTCATTGCAGAAGGACACGAGGAGATACCCTACGAGATCACGGTGGACAGATCTGAGAGCCATCTTGAATTTGTTTCACGCAGCGGCGAAACAGTGACCATAACACCTCCCGTCGGGAACGGTGAGAATGCAAACATCAACATCAACGGGAAAGATCACAGCTGTGATGTCAGTGTGCCGCAGAAGGCGATCGACAGGATAGCTGAGGAAAATGCAGAACAGCTTTCAAAGAACGGCATAACACTGTTCACGCTTTCGCAGAACGACAGCAGCCATACAGGCACTGTAACTTCTGTACCGGGCGATAGCAGCGAACCCGATGTAAGTTCTGCTGATACAGATACTCAGACGACAGTTGTAACGGTCAGCGATGACCCCGAAGCAAATACGACCACACAGTCGTCTGAACAGATAACCGACAATGACGAGGGAAGAGGCACGGAGAAGCCATTGGAGAATGATCCCGCAGATGAACAGCAGACGGAGACGGACGTTACCTCCTCTGCTGCTGCGGAAGGAAAGCCCTTTGTTACAGAGGATTACGAACTGCTGCTAAGTCTGGGTGACGGCAGCTGGTTCACGGTAGAAGACCATGAGGCATGGCTGGAAGAACAGCTTGGCAGTGACGATATGCTGCTTTACTGTGCCGACGGCGAGAAAACACCCTGGAAATACAGCGGAGAAAGTGTTTTCAGATATCTTGATGCAGAAAAAGCAGCAGAGATAAAAGAATGGTGTAAAAATGTAACCATGCCCGAATATGACGGACATAATTACAAACTCAGGAACCTTATCGCAGCCATGTATTACCGTGATGAAAACGGAAACATGACAAAGGTCGAGGTCGGGGACTACGAAGCAAGCTATAACGGAAACAGTCTTGGTATTTTCATCAACGGCAAACTGGCTGCTTCGGGCGACCTTGAAGCATTTTTCGGCGGTATCAGCCGCTATATGAACGGCAGCGTGGCAGATTTCGATGAACTGACAAACTGGGAGAACAGATATGCTTCCCCCGTGTGGAGAACAGCCTACGAGTTTACGCTGATGATAGATTCATTGGACAAAGAACTCTGACAGATGAACGTTTCGTAGAGACAAAAGTTGATCTGAGGAGATGATCCTTATGTTGAAAAAGATACTTGCCATGATAACTGCGCTGACCCTTTCGGTTGGAACGGTCACAGTATATGCCGAGACGGTCAGCGCCCCTCCTGTAGAGGATGTGCTTAACGATATCATAGACTTCATCATAGTAAATGACCTCGATGTCAGAGTTATCCCCTTTGAGGAAGGCGGCTATACAGACGATGCCGCAGAGATACACGTTCAGGGATATGACGAACTTTCTCTTGCAAAGATATCAGACTATGCACTTGATAAGGGCTATACCGATGAGAACGGCGTGGGCATCGTGAAGAGTTATCTGTATGAGACCGAGGAGGATGACGGCTCGGAAAAGCTTGCTTCTCTGCCCGATATAGACGGGCTGGAGGTAGTTCACAGCTTAGGCAATTATACCTGGAACGATCAGTGCAGCAATAATGAGAACATAGCTAAAGAACTGGGCAAGGACGATGTGTTCGTTTATGCGAACCTTGAACCCGTGCCGTGGTTCAGCTATTCGGCTGCAAGCATAATGAAGCTTAACAATGATGAATACATAAATAAGCTGAAAAACTGGTACAGAAACTTCAAGCCCACCGCTGATGACCTGAAAAACAATGATGCGGGTCCGATACTGGAAGTATACAGCTACTATCACGGCGGCGTATGGTTCTACGATGATGACGGCGAACTTGTCCGCCTGGGAGTAGGGCTGACAACTACCGAAAATTACGGCACTATACCCACCATCTACCTGGAAAAAGAGTTCACAGGCGAAAACGGCGGCGAGTATAAATACGAGATAACAGGTCCTGACTGCCCTATATGGGAACTGCTTGAGGGTTCGGAGAAATACCTCAAACAGCTTGATGACTCCACCGAATGGGATTTTTCAGTCGGTGATGTCAACAACGACAACACTGTTAACGTTACAGACCTTTCGATGCTTGCTGCGCATGTTAAAAGCGTCAAGGCGCTTGAAGGCGAACAGTTAAGGCGTGCTGACACTGTGCTTGACAACAAGCTGAATGTCAGCGATATACAGAAGCTGGCTTACACCATAAAGGGCGTGCAGACCGACAGTCTCAAAGACACGGAAGCCATCGCCATGATGATAAGACAGTTTGCAAGGAAAAACGGCATTGCCCTGACCTGCGACGAACATAACTACGATAAAGAATTAAAGCATGACTTCGTTGAAGTGCACTACATCGACGACGCTGAGGAACAGATAAACGAATTCCTGAGAAAGAAGAATATCGATCTTGGATATGTGCGCTTCAGTCAGGAGGATACTGCACCTGAATTCAGCAAGGTGCTTTCCTATGCCGACGGCACGCTTGACGACGTTGATCCGGAACACTGGTTTGAATTATACGGCGACAGAGAACATGCCTATGCATTAAGTTCAGCTGCTTTACCGCTGAATTATTACAGTGCGGGAACACTCTGCAAGATAGATAACAAAGCGCCGCTGGATAAGCTGCGCAGCTGGTATGAAAATGCCGAGTTCCCTGCTGAATCCGACAGCGACAGATTTATTATAAACCCGGGCAGCAGCGATGAGAAACTGTTCTTCTATGATAAGGACGGCAAGCTTGTACAGATAGCCATAAAGCACGGCATAAAAGACGAAGCTGAGGTCACCCTGATAACAGTGAACAGCAAGACTTATGATGCCGCTGACTTAAAGGCCTGCCCCGCCGCTGAGATATCACGTGCCGCAGTTGAATACATAAGCGGTCTCGGTATGGCAGAACAGAAGCTGTACAATGAGTTCAGCGTGCTGATGTCTTATGTTGACGGCACACTAAATGGCATAGATGTTGAAAGCTGGGTCAAAGACAACAGCAGCAAGAACGCCGCTTATGCACTTACAGTCAGTGCGGTGGCACCTGACTGTTACAGGGCGGGAGTGTTCTGCAAGCTGAATGATGAGAACAAAATAAAGAAACTCTCCGAATGGTACAGAGATGTCAAAATGCCCGCTGAGGTAGATAAAGAAACTATCGAATACCTTGACGGTGGCATTACCGACAGCGTGTTCTTCTTTGACAACGAAGGGAACCTTGTTACGATGACGACAGAAAGCTGCTTCATAAATGGCAAGCACGGCACCATCATAACTATCAACGACAAGATATACAACGCATCTGACCTGGCAGACTGCCCTGTATTAGATATTAACAAAGATATATATGATCTTGTTGAAGATCTGGACAGAGATCCCGAGAACATGATACCTGATCCTGGATCTGTATCATAAACCAAACAGCAAGAATGACCGCATGGTCACATATCTTATAACCTCTTTGTGTTATCCGCCCCGTCATAGGACGGGGCAGGGTAATGCAAACCATTAAACATAACAGCGACTGCATAAGAGTGTGGAGAAATAAACAAGGACTGTCCGTTCGGTAGGGCAGTCCTTTGTTTTTGACGTTGTTTAAGATGAAGCCGTGAATGACAAAAAATGCGGACAGTACCATAGCCGGGTACTGTCCGCATCATGCTTATTCGTTTCGTCCTTTTTACACTATCAGTCAGGAGTCGCAGCTTACTTATTATAGCACTCAAATGCCTGTGCAGTAACCTTGTTGTCCTCATCATCAGACTTTGTAACAAGGCTTACAACGGGAACAACTATCAGTCCGAACAGCATTGCGAATGCACCTGCATTAACAGGTGATGCCAATGCCAGACCGCCCAGTGTCTTGGGTGCATCGGGTATAATGCCAAAGGTGTAGATCAGCATGTGCACAACAGTTATGCCCACACCGCATATAAAGCTTGCCATTACAGCTGCCCTTGTAACGCCCTTCCAGAAAAGGCCGTACATGAAGGGTGCCAGGAATGCACCTGCCAGTGCGCCCCAGCTTATGCCCATCAGGCTGGAGATGACCATAGTGTCCTGCTTTGCGCCACGCAGTGAGTATATCGCAATGGCAACGGATATCAGCAGGAATACAGCGATGAACACACGCATTATGTTGACTTCCTTCTTCTCGTCCATCTTGCCCTTCATAAGGGGCTTTATCAGGTCGATGGTAAGGGTCGAACTTGAAGTCAGCACCAGTGATGAAAGTGTTGACATCGAAGCAGACAGCACCAGTACGATTATCAGTGCGAAAAGCCCACTGGAAAGGCTGTCCATCATTGAAGGCACGATAGCGTCAAAGCCGTCCTTAGGTGCGCCGTCAACGTTCTCCATGAACAGTCTGCCGAAGCCGCCCAGGAAATAACAGCCGCCTGCGACCACCACTGCGAATACTGTGGAAACTACTGTACCTGTAACAACAGCCTTGTCGTCCTTGATGGCATAGAATTTCTGTACCATCTGAGGAAGTCCCCATGTACCCAGCGAAGTCAGTA
>CAMNMO010000168.1 GCA_946544695.1 uncultured Ruminococcus sp.
GAACCACACACCGTTCTCCTGCAGATACTTGGTAGCTTCCTCAGTGGTAGGCATATTTGCGCCTTCGCAAACTGCTGTTACGCCGTTTGCGACCAGCTGCTTTGCGTCTTCGATATCAAGCTCGTTCTGAGTTGCGCAGGGAAGTGCGATGTCAGCCTTGATAGCCCATACACCTCTGCCCTCGTGGTACTCAGCGTTGGGTCTGTACTTCTTGTACTCGGTGAGTCTTGCTCTGTCAACTTCCTTGATCTGCTTGAGTGCAGCAACATCAATGCCCTCGGGATCATATACCCAGCCTGTGGAATCAGAGCAGGTAACTACCTTTGCACCCAGCTGCTGAGCCTTCTCGATGGCGTAGATAGCAACGTTGCCTGCGCCCGAAACTACAACAGTCTTGCCTGCGATGTCTGCGCCGTGAGACTTGAACAGCTCCTCAACGATGTAAAGCAGACCGTAGCCTGTTGCCTCAGTTCTTGCGAGAGAACCGCCGTATGTCAGACCCTTGCCTGTCAGAACGCCCTCGAACAGACCTCTGATCTTCTTGTACTGACCGAACATGTAGCCGATCTCACGTCCGCCTGTGCCGATATCGCCTGCGGGAACGTCGGTGTCAGCGCCGATGTACTTGCAAAGCTCGGTCATGAATGCCTGGCAGAAACGCATAACTTCTCTGTCGGACTTGCCCTTAGGGTCGAAATCTGAACCGCCCTTGCCGCCGCCGATAGGCAGACCTGTCAGGCTGTTCTTGAATATCTGCTCGAAACCGAGGAACTTGATGATGCCCAGATTTACAGAGGGGTGCAGTCTCAGACCGCCCTTGTAAGGACCGATAGCAGAGTTGAACTGTACACGGTAGCCTGTGTTTACATGAACATCGCCGTTATCGTCGATCCAGGGCACACGGAACTTGATCTGTCTCTCGGGGTTTACCAGTCTTTCAAGCAGCGCATCTCTGCGGAACTTCTCCTCGTTTGCCTCAACGACAACTCTGATGGATTCCAGCACCTCACGAACTGCCTGATGGAATTCGGGCTCGCTGGGGTTCTGCCTGATGACCTGTTCGATTATTTCGTCTACATAAGATGACATTTTACTATACCTCCTGAAAAATTTTTGCAAAACAAAAAGCAATGACGTACACTATCCCCCTCGGGACTGTCTCGGCGTCATTGCCTTCACCGGTTATTATTCTACAATATCACAAGGAAAAAGTCAATTTATTATATCCTATAAAAATCAGACTTTTAACCTCATTATTCATACGTCCGTTTTTTTACCCTGAAAATCAAAATAACGAACATAAGGGGTCGGCATTTTACTGCCTTCCCCTTGATGTCCGTTTTATTTAAGATGGGATATAGTGCTGTTTCAAGCGGCTGCGACCTCAGAGTCTCAATGATACATGCCGCTTTTCACTGATGATATTATATCGCACTTTGCTCATTTATTCTACCATAATAATCCGACTTTTTATTTAACATATCCGACTATCGTCTTTTTATCTCGGAGGGCGTTTTGCCTGTTATCTTCTTGAATACCGAAGTGAAATAATCCACCGACGAGAAGCCCAGCAGTGCGCTCACCTCGTAGACCTTGTACCTTCCCGACGACAGCAGTTTTTCGGCATATATCATGCGGAAATGCTTGTAAAAATCACCGAAGGTCACAGACATTTTCTGCTTGAACATTCTGCCGAAGTAGTCCTTGTTGAAGCCGAAATGGTCAGCGGCATATTCAGTGGTCACAGTAACGTTCTCACAGCTCAGCAGAAAATCTCTCAGGCGCATCAGGAACTTTTCATCGGAACACTCTATGTCGTCGAGATATTCCTGCAAAGCCTGATTATATTCGCCTGTCACAAAGGTCTGCCCTATCTGCTGAGCCGCCCTTGTCAGCACCTCACGAAGCCTGCTTTCGCTGACAGGTTCAGTGAGAAAATCTATTGCGCCTGCAATGAAGCATTTGCGCATCTTTTCAAAATCATCACGGGGACCCGCCGCAATGCAGACCATGTCTGCGCAAGCCGACTTCACCGCTGTGATGACCGCTTCCGTGTTTATCATGGGCGGGCGTTCAAAGCATATCACCAACTCAGCCCTGCGTGACAGACAGACCTCGTTGAGACCTTTCATATCAGATGACCTGCCGATGAGTTCAAAGCCTGTTTCATCCCAGACATTCAGCCTTTTCAGCCTGTCATAAGAGCCGTTATTATTGTCAAACACCAGCACCTTGTAAAGCCGTTTCACCGCAGTCACCTCCCGTAAAAAAATAAAAAAGACGCCGTAAATATTTACAGCGCCCTTGCTTTCATACATATATTACCACATAAAAAAGTGATTTGTCAATAGAAAAAATACCATAATTCCCCAAGTTGTAGGAAAATTATAGGGTTTTATCGGAATTTTTGCGTGCGTCTGTTGGACTGCACCTATCCTAAAAAGGTGCAGAAAGCCTTTCGCACGACTTTCTGCACCTTTGCATATTTTTCATTTATATTACCGCTTTACACTGTTATTTTCCACCCGATGTATCAGACTTTTTACCATACATTTCCGACTTTTGGTGATGTAAGCTCATTGCACTTCAGTCAATGAAGGTACGCACGCTTGCGTCCTGCGGTATCTGTATCAGGTCGGTCTCGGCGGTCTTTTCAAGTCTTATCCCTGTGATTCGGGGATAGGGCTTTTTCTTTTCAGCGGTTAATTTTCCGCTCCGCAACGGTGGACGGTGCTGAGGTCGGCGTTGAAACGGAAGAAGCTGCGACAACAGCCCCCGAAGAATTGCCCGATGCCGACACCTTGCCGACACTGCCGACAGAAACAAGCTAAGGCGAGATAGAATTGCCGATAATACCCATACAGTGACAAAAACAGGTACATAAAAACATCGGCAGACAGCACTGCTGTTGTCCGCCGATGTTGTGTGTATTGCTCCCCTGCCTTCGGCGGGGAGCAATACGAAAGAACAGCCATTCTTCATCATCAGCAATACACATAAAAATCGAAAAAAATTATATGTCGTTTGCTCTGCGTTTCTGAAATTCCGCAAGCTGTTCTGTCAGCTGCTTTGCAGTCCTCTTTTCAAACAGCCATTCTATGCCGTGCACTGCTGCAAATACTATAACTATGCTTACCGACACCCCTGCTGCCGCTGCCACAGTATCGCTGTTAATTTCCTTGCCTGCGAAAATCAGGCTTATCACGATCACTATATCGAGCACCAGCTGTATCATTTTGCGTACAAGCAGCTGTTTTAACGTCAGTTCTTTTTTGGTATGCATTATCGCCGTCGGCAGAACGGTGAACAAGCCGAATATCAGCGGAGAAAGATAAGCTTCATACCCGAACCGCTGTTCGGGGCGGAAGATCGTGCCCGTTGCAAATATGGCGATATTTATAAGCGTCACAGCTATGAAAAAGCTGCCCGCTGTTTCTCTGATACGTTCTTTCATCGTTGTCACCCTCTCAGCCTTTCTTTAATATCGGGAACATATTTGCGGGAGATTATGACCTCCTCGCCGTTTGTAAGCTTGCAGCTGAATCTGCCGTTCAGTGCGGGACTTATCGAAACTATCTTCATAAGGTTTATGACCACAGCTTTTGATATCCTTGCAAAGCTGCGTGATACCAGCATGCTTTCAAACTCATACAGCTTTTTGCGGGACTCATAGCAATCCTTTTCAAGATAGATGAAGGTCCTGTCATCTACCGATTCTATGTAGAAGATATCCACCACAGGCAGCTGATACCTGCGCTCGTCCTTCATGCCCGTGACTGCCCCCTGACGTGATTTTATAAACGATATTATCTCGTTTACATTATCGTCCTTTTTGTGACAGCCTATCTCGATATATTCCTGCTTGTCCTCTCCGATGTTGACGATCCTTATATCCATGTTTTTTCAATAATGCTCCTGTACGCTGAATTCCCCCTTTCCTTTCAGACTGCTGTCATAAAAGTCGAGTATCAGCTTGTTAAGTGTGTCTGTACATTTTTCGGGGTCGATATCACCTGTGCCCAGCATTTTTGCGAAGAAAGGCGATATCAGCGGAAGGTCGGTATAATTGAGGTGTCCCGAACCGACAAAATATGTGTTGTACGCATTTTCTGCATTTTCAAGCACCACATTGTTGGCATAGACATAGTCGGTCTTCATTGCCTCGATGCGTTCATTGTGATGCTTTTCATTGTCGATGACCAGCAGAGGTTTGTTGTAGGGTTCTTCGTTTACCACGTACTTGCCGTCAACAAAGTCCAGCTGTTCACCGAGCATCGTGCCGTCAATGTCGATGGCAGCGGCGATATCATCACGCCTGCCCACTGTCACAGCTGTCGCACCGCCCAGCGAATGTCCCATCAGACCTATCTTTCCGCTGTCGATAAGTCTCACAGCAGTCTCAGACTGTTCCCTGCTGTCATCTGTAAAAGTCCAGGCTGAAAAGTCCTGTTCATCAGCCGCCGCTTTAAGCATGTCCACAGCAAACCCCATGTCAGCTATGCGCAGGTCTATCCATTCGGACTCAGTCCTGAACAGCTCCTCTGTATCGGGCACCTCCGCATCGCTGTTACCGATGCCCATAGCATCTGACAGGAACTTCTTGTCTGCAATTATGGTTTTGCCCGAAGTATCCTTTGTGAACAGCGAATGATACGGGTGTTCGATGCTTGCGACCACATAGCCGTTGCTTGCAAGCTCCTGATATGCAGACATATTGCTCTGATACCAGCCGAATGCGCCGTGACTGAATATCACCAGCGGCAGTGAGTGGTCGGGGATATTTTCCGCTTCATCAGGGTAGAAAAGATGCACAGGCACTTCACGGCAGGAACCGTCCTGCTCGAATCCTTCTTTCCTTGATGTATCTGTGAGTATCGCCGTGCATTCGACAGGGGTGTACTCACCTGTCAGCGGACGTCCTTTATAGCTTTTGAAAAGAAAAGCGGGGATCAGTGCAGATGCGAACATCATGCCGCTGAGTACAAGACTCACTATCTTGCCCGACCTGCGCTTCTGCTTGTCGCTTTTTCTGCCTGCAAGATGCCTTATGCAAGCGAATACCGCTCTCACAGCAAGTATCACTGCAAGGCCTGTGAACCTGAATGACAGGTCGATATCGGGCAGAAGCAGCATCAGCCCGAAAACTGCGATCTCGATAAGGTCGATCATCAGACGCTTTTTGTTCCATTCCCTTTTTTCTGACATTCTCGAAAACTCAGCTGCCAGAAATGCGATCTCAGTGGTAACAAGCATCGCTAAAAGTAATATTGTCATATCAGCACGTCCTTTCCTGTGTTGCTGATATCATAATACACCATAAAACGGACACTTTCAAGCAAATCACGGTGAGATGCATTTTCTGACGGTAAGATGCAGAAAAGCTTTGTTATTTTATTATATGGTTATCCCCTTAACACACCACAATAAACAGCATTTCTGCGGAAGCAACAATATTTGGCGGTCCTGTTTCCCATGCGTTCACGCATTTGCCTGCGGCGGGAAACAGAACATCAACACAAATCATACTCGTTATATCAGCATTATTTATGGTGTGTCAGGGGGATAACCATGTTTTATTATATACCTCTGCGGCAGGATAGTCAACACCTAAGCCTGCTTTCCCACGGAAATCAATTTTTGCATAATACAAAGGTTTGAACATACATTACGGCTGTAAAATATGGTGTTGAGTGTATTCCCCCCGCCTTCGGCGGGGGGAATACACAAAAATACAGCTTTGTTTTGTCAAAATTGATTTCCGTGCTGCTTTCCATCTTCCGCCGAAAACGGCTTTTTCAGACTGTTCAGCATATATTCTTTCAGCACTGCCTTTATCTTTTCAGGGTCGTCTGTCATGCCGTTATGCACCCACCTGAATACCACATTCCAGACTGCCCCGATGTTGAATGCCATAAGATACTCGCTGTCAAGTCTGCCGTAATACCTTGTGGGGATATCTCTGTTTATGTCTGTGTCACTGTGTATCTCGGGCAGATACTTATTGAGATATATCAGCAGCAGGTGCAGCATATCGTTACGGTCAAGCAGCCGTATCAGATATTCATGCTTTTTCAGCAGACTGAAGATAAGGTCAAGGGAATCACCTTCCCTTGCTTTGAGGGCATCTGAATACTCCCTGATAAAACCGACGATGATGTTCTCCACAACTGCGTCCTTTGAACTGAAATGACGGTAGAAGGTCTTTCTTGCAAGGCGGGATTCAAGTATTATCTGCTTGACCGTTATCTCGCTGTACGGGTGAATGTCCATCAGCCGAAGCAGTGCTTCCCTTATCTCCTGCCTTGACCTTACACTGCTTTGATTGTTGGGCGTGTTCATATAAATTTTCCTCCGATGATGACACAAAACTGTAAAATGGTGTCTTTATTGAAGAACCTATTGACATCTCCTTTTTATTAGTATATCATATTTCTATAA
>CAMNMO010000169.1 GCA_946544695.1 uncultured Ruminococcus sp.
TCTCTTCATGGTAACATCGAGCGAACCTGAGATCTCACCCGCATCTACCATGGAGATGAAGAAGTCAGGGAAGCAGCCACGCTTCTGTTCGAGTGCGCCCGAAAAGCTTTCGCCCTTCTGTACGTCCTCATAAACAGATCTCCAGACTTCCTTGGCGCCTTTGTTTTCTTCCTCTTTATAAAGGATATCCAGCGCCTTGACTATCGTCAGACCTGACGACATCATTGCCGACAGCTGTCTGCAGCAGTATGCAAGTTCAGCCGTCTTGAACTTATGGGCAGTTTTTTTGCCTCCGCCCAAAGCCTCGCTATAGCTTACACAGAACAGACCCTGCTCATAGATCTTGTCAAGCAGTTCCTGCTCGTTTTCAGCCTCATAGGTACCTTTCAGGGTCTTACCCGTGGTATCCTTAGCGACGTAGCTATAAGTCTTCATATTTGTAGATACACCTCCACCATTTTAATGCTTCACAGCTCATGCCGTCTGACTCAGCGATGCACCAAAACACACCAAGGCATAAAACTACAAAACATATTTTTATCATTATATCATTTTTTTGATTTTTTAGCAAGAGTTAATGCGGATTTTTTTGCAATTTTATTCACAAAATAATCACGAATTTTTTAGCAACTTCTTACTAATAAGATTTGTTATTTAACATTTTAACAAATTATTAAATTTTCTTGAGAATTTTTTTGTACTCGTTCACCGTATTTTCATTCGGTCATCACTCACCATCATCTTCACCCTCGTTCTCCTCGGCTGCCTCAGCAAGAGTTCTTCTGCTGCCGGCAAGAAGCACAGGGTGTTTTTTGATGTATACTTTATATGATATGAAGTACGCTGCAAAAGCAGTTCCCAGAAGTACCAGTATCGAGCCCAGCACGCCTATGAGGTAATCATCGCCGCAGGCAGCAATGACCCATCTTGCAGGATAATAGAATACCGTATAGAATATGTCGCCCTTGCCTTCAGCGCTGAAAGAATCCCGAAAAATCGCAGGAATGAAGTATATCATGCCTATCAGTACCAGCACTGTTAAAATGGTAGTCATGCTCCACTCCTCGTAGGCTGTATGCCTGCGTGCATCATCGTAGAACACCCATATAAGGAACGCACATATCACCACAGTTCCCAGTACGGATTCGACCATCGGGTCTGTCAGAAAGTTCTTCACGCCGATCAGCGAATACGGCAGAAATGTGACCACCGCAGGGAAAAGCACTGCCCCTGTGAATGCGCCGAATATCACCAATGCCAGCAGCAGTCCCAGTCTTGCAAAAGTATATCCGACGATAAACCGCAGCCAGTCATAGCTTTCGCTGCCCATACACATCACACTCCTTCCGTAAAGTCTGCCCGCTTTACACTTCATAAAAAAGCCACAAACAATTATTTATTTTGCACAAGTCAGTCATTGGAAACATTTTGTTCAAAAAGCTGTTCCACAAGTTCTTTCAGACCGCTGTTCTGCGGGCTTTCAAGCTTGGGATCCTGACAAAGTATCTCCTTTGCAGCTGCCTGTGCTTTGACCAGCACGTCCATGTTCTGTGACATGTCTGCAATTTTCATCTTTGGCAGACCGTGCTGTCTACTGCCGAAGAAGTCGCCGGGACCTCTCAGCTTCAGGTCCTCCTGCGATATCGCAAAGCCGTCATGGCTTTTTGAAAGTATCTTCAGCCTTTTGACGACCTCATCTGTCGGGTTGTCGGTCACCAGTATGCACGCCGACTTATGTTCTCCCCTGCCGACTCGTCCTCTCAGCTGATGCAGCTGCGAAAGACCGAACCTGTCGGCATTCTCTATCAGCATTACCGTTGCATTTGGAACATCTACGCCGACCTCCACCACAGTGGTGGAAACAAGAATGTCAAGTTCATGTGCTTTAAACTTTTTCATGACCTTTTCCTTCTTGTCAGCCGCCAGCCTGCCGTGCAGCAGACCCACCCGATAGTCCTTGAAAACGCCTTCGGTGAGGCTTTTAGCATAGCTTTTCACATCTTGCAGGTCAGCAGCGCTTTCCTCTATCATGGGACAGACTATGTAGCCCTGCCTGCCTTCATCGAGGTGCTGTTTGAGATAGCCGAACGCCCTTTCCCTGAGTTTGCCCGTGACTGCGTAGGTCTCCACAGGCTGTCTGCCTTTCGGTAGTTCCCCCAGCACGGATATATCCAGGTCGCCGTATATCATAAGTGCCAAAGTTCTGGGGATAGGTGTGGCAGACATTACCAGCTTGTGGGGATTATCGCCCTTCTGCGCCAGCATAGCCCTTTGTTCCACACCGAACCTGTGCTGTTCGTCGGTGATGACAAGTCCCAGCTTTTTGAACTCGGTGCTTGCCTGCACCAGTGCATGCGTGCCGACCACGACCGAATACTCGCCCGATGCGATGCCTTCCTTGACCTTTTCCTTTTTCTTGGCGGTCATGGAACCTGTCAGCAGTATCACCTTGACGCCCAGCGGTTCCAGAAAACCGTTCAGCGTTTCATAATGCTGCGCCGCCAGTATCTCAGTGGGCGCCATAAGTGCCGTCTGGCAGCCGTTTTTATAAGCGAAGAACGCTGCGCCCGCCGCAACTGCCGTCTTGCCCGAACCCACATCGCCCTGTACCAGACGGTTCATCGGGTAGTCCCGCTGCATATCGGCTATGCAGTCGTTAATGGCATTTTTCTGACCTTTCGTCAGTTCAAAGGGCAGCGCATCGTAATACTCGTCGATACTCTCCCCTTTCATTACGCACCCTGCATTCTCACGGCTGCGGCTTTTCATCATCAGCATGCCCAGCGCCAGTGTCAGCAGTTCATCAAAGACCAGTCTGTCCTTCGCCAGTTCAAGGGTGTGCATATCTGTGGGAAAGTGGATATTCTGCATTGCATAATGCAGTGAGCAAAGCCCGTATTCACGGAGTATCTGCGGCGGCAGCGGTTCGTAGATGAACCCGCCCAGCTTCTCGATGGCTGAATGCATGTTCTGCCGCAGGAGGTTCTGCGTGATGCCCTCAGTCAGCCGATAGACGGGCTGCACAGGGTCAGCGGAAGCTGCGGGGTATATCTGCGGCGAGTTGATCTCACGCCTGATAAGGTTGCCCGTCAGCTTGCCCACCAGATAGTACTCATGCCCGACTTCCAGCGATTTGAACAGATAGCCTGCGTTGTAAATGACTATGGTCAGGTCGGCTGTATCATCGGTGAAGATCGCCTTGTAGACCGAAAGCCCCCGTCTTATGGGTGCTTCGGGCAGTTTTCTGACCACCCTGCCTTTAAGCACCACCTGTTCGTTAAGCGGTGCATCACGTATAGTCTGCGGTTCATTGAGGTCGATATAGTACCTCGGGAAATGATAAAGCAGGTCGTACACGGTGCGCACGTCCATGCGCTCATAAAGCTCGCTTTTTTTGGGACCCACGCCTTGCAGGTACATCACAGGCTTTGCAAGCTCGCCAATCATCACATTTTCACCGCCTTGCCACAACTCTTCAATCATATTATAACACATCTTCACAAAAATTTCAACCCCATAGCCCATATTTTTTGTGATATGTTGCTAAATTTGAGCACAAAAAACGGGACAGAAAATCATCTGTCCCCGAAAAAGACGTTATATTTAACTATCGCAGCTCTTTAAGTGCCAGACTTAAATTTTTGCAGAAAAGCTGCTGTTTATCATTCATTTTCATCCGCATCGGCTTCACCACGGTCAAGGTTTTCAAGCGCAAAATTAAGGCACTGTATGACCAGCTGGTTCAGCGACAGGTTGTTTTCGTAGGCGAGTTTGTCGAGTTCGTCAACAAGTTCAGTCGGAAGTCTGAAAGACTTGCTCACCGTGTCGTAGCCTTTTTGTATTTTCCACATAATGCAACACCTCTTGTTTATATTATGCAATAATTTTTGTTTGTTGTATACAATTGTTTTGTTTTTATTTTGTGTTACATTTGTATTGCAATCGTTTTACTATTATGATATAATGATTGTATACGAAAGGGGTGCTTTTATGACCAATTTACAGAAAATATCTATTTTATGCGCAGCTGCGCTGACTATGGGGCTGACAGCTTGCGGTGAAACTGCTGAGAATACCGACAGCAAAGAGAGTACGACCGCTGCAACGACTACTGCTGCGGCTGAAACTACAACGACAACTACTGCCGCAACTGATGATGATAGCGTTGCCGAAACAACAACTACAACAGAAGCATCTGACATTATAGATAAGAACTCAGAAGATAGTTCAGATTCGGAAACTGAGAGTGTTGATAACGAAGATAAATCACCAATTTTAAAACAGGTAAATAAACATGCTGATTCTATCGACGGACCTTTGGCTTACGTCTCTGAATATGATGAATACGGCAATCTATCTTCTGAAACATCTTACGATTACAATTATTTTAAGGCAAAACAGGAGATATTTGCTTTGCCAAGTATCACATATGATTATGAATATGATTCAAAAGGCAACATAACTTATTTCTGTGAACATAACGTCGAAAAAAGTACACACCCATATAGATTTGAATATAACGACAAGAACCAAAAAATAAGAAAATATGTATGTGACGATAATGGCAATATATCAAAAGGTTGGGAAACCGTTTTCGAGTATGATAATGATTTACTGATAAAAGAAACAACATTTCTCAATGATGAAGAAGTAGAATGTAAGCAATACCAATATGACGAAAAAGGTAATTGTATTAAGGATGATTTTTATAGTTACAAATATGAATATGATGCCAATAATAATATTTTGAAAAAAGAATATATTTACAAAGATGCTATTAGTCATTACGAGACATATGAGTACTATGATAACGGTAATATAAGTAAGCAGTATACATATTATCCCGATGATTATGTAATGAGTCATATGAGCGAATATGAATATGATGAATACAACAACAAAACAAAAGAACAATATTATTTACAAAACAAAGACGGCGAATTTTATTTTGAACAAACATTCGTCTACGAAAACACCTACTACGACTAACAAAAAAGACCGCCCCCACAGGACGGTCTTTCTTATTTCTATAAAGCTATCAGCCCATCACAACAGTGATATTGGTCTGCTCGGTCATCTTGCACTCGCATACGAAGTCGCCCTCAACTGCCTCGCCGTTTACGGTTATCTGCTTGATACCGCTTTCAACGTGGTCGGGGTTCTGTATGTCGATGGACAGGTGCTTGCCACGGAAGTTCTTCTCGATCTTGAAGCCGTCCCACTCAGCGGGGATAGACGGGCTTATCACCAGACCGTCAGCGTTGGGTCTCATACCGCAGATACCCTCAACGCAGCCTACCATTACGGTAGAACCTGTGCCTGTCAGCCAATGTACGTGGCTTCTGCCTGCATAGGGTGAACGTGTTGACTCGGTGAACTGACCGTGTACATAAGGCTCCAGAACTCTCTGCTCAGCCTTGTCGTTCATGCTTGCAGGTGCACTTTCAAGGAAGTATTCAAACGCCCTGTTGCCGTGACCCATCAGAGACTCTGCCAGGATTATCCAGCCCTGTGTCTGGCTGAATATACCGCCGTTCTCCTTAGTGTCAGGGTTGAAGATGTGCATCAGCGCACCGTCAAAGTAATGGTCAACATAGGGGGGCTCCATGATCTTGACGCCGTAAGGTGTGTTCAGTATCTCGTGGACGCTCTCCAGCGCCTTTTCAGCCTGCTCCTTGCTTGCAAAGCCCGAAATTACGGACCAGCTCTGGGGGTTAAGCCACATGGAAGCTTCGGGGTCTGCCTTTGCGCCGACTACCTCGCCGTTGTCACGGATACCTCTGATGAATCTGTCCTCGTCCCAGCAGTCAGCCAGTGCCTTGCCCAGCTCAGCCTGTGCCTTTGTGATGTACTGTACATACTCAGCATCATTGCGATCCTCAGCATAGCCCTTGATAACGCTCATTGCATAATACAGCTGGAATGCAACGAAGGTGGATTCACCCTGCTTGCCCAATCTCAGGCAGTCGTTCCAGTCAGCGTGCAGGCCTGCGGGCATTTTGTGTGCGCCAAGTCTTTCCTGGGAGAAGCGGATAGCGTTCTTCAGGTGCTCGTAAACGGTAGCCTCTCCGCCGCCCTCTTCTGCATAAACTATAACCTCATCAAGGAATGCCTTGTTGCCTGTCTCACCAATATACTTAACTATTGTCGGGAACAGCCACAGTGCATCGTCAGCTCTGTAAGAGGGGTGACCTGTTTCCTTAGCGTATACGGAATTCTCGTCGTTCTCATCGGGGCAGGTCTCGTGACCTGCTTTGTGGTCGAACTTAACGAGGGGCAGACCGCCGCCGTTCGATACCTGTGCGGACAGCATGAAGCGTATCTTCTCAGCTGCCAGCTCGGGGTTGATGTGTATGATACCCTGTATATCCTGAACGGTATCTCTGTAACCGTAGCCGTTTCTCAGACCGC
>CAMNMO010000170.1 GCA_946544695.1 uncultured Ruminococcus sp.
TGGCTGGTCTTATCGGCTGGGGAGGCGTTGAGTTTATCATAATGTCGATCCTCAGCATGATAATACCTGACAAGTTTTACGGACTTACAGGCGTTGCTGCCATCGTTACGGGACTTCTAATAATCATCACACCATCAATATTCACCTCGCTGAAAAAGCGTCGCTGCTGTGAAAGCGTAAGGGCGGTGTGCATCGGTCTTTCGGCAAGTACCTTCCATCATAAAAAGCACAGCCATAAGGAGGCTTATGCACCAATATGGCAGTATACGGTGGGCGGCAGGGCTTACACAAATGCTGAGACCGTCTTTTCTACTCCCCCTGAGTTCCGTGCGGGCGAGGGAACAGAGTTGATGGTCAACCCAAATGACCCGAATGAATTTACCCGTGGCAAAAACTCGGGCAGAATGATAGCTTGGATCTGGGGGATAATAGTTATACTTATAGGCATACCCGGTGTGATAAGTCTGTTTACAAACATTATATAAAAGAAATTCAGGTGACTAATTTGACAGGATACATTCATTCCACGGAGAGTTACAGTTCGGTAGATGGTCCGGGCAACAGGTTCGTTGTGTTTTTTCAGGGCTGTCCCATGAGGTGCCTTTACTGCCACAATCCCGATACATGGTCGGTGGAAGGCGGAAAGGAAGTCACAGCGGAAGAACTGCTGGCTGAATATGACTCGGTAAAGGAATTCCTGAAAGGCGGCGGACTGACCTGCACGGGCGGCGAACCGTGCCTGCAAATGGATTTTCTTACAGAACTGTTTGAAAAGGCGAAGGCAAAGGGCATTCACACCTGCCTTGACACCTGCGGCATAACCTTCAACAAAAACGATACTTCAAAGTTTGACCGCCTGATGAAGTCTACCGACCTTGTCATGCTTGACATAAAACATATCGACCCTGACAAGCACAGGTATATAACTTCACATGACAATGCCAATATACTGGCGTTTGCAAGGTATCTCAGCGATATAGGCAAGCCTGTGTGGGTGCGGCATGTTGTGGTGCCCGATCTTACCGACAATGAAGACGATCTTTACAGGCTTGGCAGATCATTAGCGCATATCAGCACCCTTAAAGCCCTCGATGTTCTTCCGTATCATACGCTGGGCAAGTCCAAGTATGAAAAGCTTGGTCTTGATTATCCGCTTGGTGACACACCTCCCATGTCGCATGAAGGTGCGCATAAGGCAAGGGATATCATCATGCGTGGTCTTAAAGATGAGATAAGGGACAGCCTGAATAAAAAACAGTAACGGTGTTTTTATTTGTCGGCGGAAACAGTTTTTCTGAAAATGAGATAAAGTTACAAACAGGACGCAGTTTAAAATGCGTCCTGTTTTTTGTACAAAAGAAAGCCCCCGACTTTTGGTGTCAGGGGCTGAAAATATGTCTATGCTGTTATCACAGATCAATGATGACCTTGCCGCTGCCGACAGTGGGTGTGACCTCTATGACCTTGTCGGTGTTGGCAACGCTTATCTTGAAGCTTGCCTTTGTCTCGGTATAGCTGCATTCGATCTTGCTGCCGTTTCTGGTCGCTGTCAGCTCGAATACCTTGTTTGCTTCTGTGTCGTAAACAGGGCAAACAGCGGTCTTTCCATCCTCAAGCTCGTATATGGTGAAATTGGTACCGTCCAGATAATCGTACTCAAAATCTCTCTTGAAATCACCGTAAGCGATGATGCTGTTTGGTCTTGCCAGTGCGGGTATCTCGAAATAGCTGCACTTGTGGGTATACCACTTTCCGCCCTCGAATACCTTGCCTGTGATGATATCGGTCCATCTTCCCTCGGGAACATAGTACTGTGCAATGCCTTCCTCGTTCAGTATGGGTGCTACCAGTATATTGTCACCCAGCATGTACTGTCTGTCAAGTGTCAGGCAAGCGGGGTCTTCTGCAAAGTCAATGACCATAGCACGCATCATGGTAACGCCGACCTCGTGTGTCTTGATAGCCTGCGACCACAGATAAGGCATTAGTTCGCCCTTCTTCTTGGTGAAGAATCTCAGTACATCGCAGCTTTCCTCATCAAACAGCCACGGCACACGGTAGGACTGATTGCCGTGCAGTCTGGAATGTGTGGAGAACAGACCGAATGCCGCCCATCTCTTGTAGATGTCGGGTGTGGCAGTGGCTTCAAAGCCTGCCATATCATGTGAGGTGTAGCCAAAGCCCGAAATGCACAGGCTGAGGCAGCCACGTACAACTTCTGCCATTGAGTTGTAATTGCCCGAACAGTCACCGCCCCAGTGCACAGGGAACTTCTGACCGCCTGTTGTGGCAGACCTTGCGAACAGGCAAGCCTTGTTCTCGCCGTAATATTCTTTCAGCACATTGAATACGCACTCGTTGTACAGGTAGGTGTAGAAGTTGTGCATCTTGATGGGATCACTGCCGTCAAAGTATACCACATCACGGGTGGGTATCCTCTCGCCGAAGTCAGTCTTGAATGTGTCAACGCCCATCTCGCAGAGTTTTCTCAGGTAACCTGCATACCACTTGCATGCATCGGGATTGGTGAAGTCAACGATAGCCATGCCAGGCTGCCACTCATCACACTGGAATACCGAACCGTCCTTCTTCTTGATGAAGTAGCCGTTTTCCATGCCCTCATCGAACAGTCTCGATCTCTGACCGACATAGGGATTTATCCAAACACAGGTCTTGAGACCCTTAGTTTCATGCAGTCTTTTCAGCAGTCCCTCAGGGTCGGGGAACTGTTCTGTATCCCATTCAAAGTTGCACCATTCAAGTCCCTTCATCCAGAAACAGTCAAAGTGGAACACCTGAAGCGGGATATCTCTCTCAGCCATGCCGTCGATAAAGCTTGTGATAGTGGCTTCGTCATAGCTTGTGGTGAAAGAGGAAGTCAGCCACAGACCGAATGAGAATGCGGGCGGCAGGGAAGGCTTGCCTGTCAGGTCGGTGTAGCCCTTCATTACTTCGGTCAGATTCTCACCGCCGAACACGAAATACTCCATGTTCTCGCCTGGCAGGGTGAAGCTTACCTTTGAAACGGTATCCGAGCAGACCTCAAAGCTTACCTTGTCGGATGAGTTCACGAAAATGCCGTAACCCCTTGAAGATACATAGAAAGGCACGCTCTTGTAGCTCTGATCCGAGCATGTACCGCCGTCAGCGTTCCAGATCTCAACATTCTGACCGTTCTTGGTGAATGTGGTGAACTTCTCACCGAAACCGTAGAAATATTCACCTACGGTGGTGTCGAGCTGTTCTCTTATATAGGTGCGCTGAGGGTCGGCGGGGTAGCTCCAGAAAGTATCATCTATCTGGGTAGCAAGCCTTGCCTGCTGCTTGAATGCGCTCTCGAAAACGACACCTGTGCTTCTCCAGCCGCCGCTGGTCAGCTTCTTGTCTTTATAATAATATGAAACGCTCCAGCTGTCTCTCGATACCTCAACTCTGGTGTCGCCCGAGACCAGCACAGCCTTGTGTTCGTCGATGGTGACAGTAGGCTTGTAGCTGCCTTTGTTCAGCACGAAGTGAGGACCGTTGTCCTTGTAGCCCTTGTGGTGGGTTATGTTGACCCTTATAACATTTTCAAACTCCGAAGTATAGGCGATCTCCAGATTAGCGCTGCCAAGCAGCTTGTATCTTTCCCTGCCGAAGAAGGGTGTAGCGACCACCATGAATCCGTTCTCGACCTCGACGATGTCGTAAGCCTGATTGGCGTAGTTTACCTCATAGCCCCTCTGGTTGAGCCAGAAACCGTCAGCAAATTTCATTGAACCTTACCTCCTCAGAAATGTCGCAGATTATAAATAAATGAAATCGGCATGCTTACACCTTTGCCGAAATAGCTTAAATTTATTTTATAACATTCTGCCCAAAAAAGCAATAGCAAAAATCAATATTGTATAATATATTTATGCTTTTTGGAATTATTATGCTAAATATTTAATGAATTGATTTAATGACAATATCATATTCTGAAAGCTTGTGATAACGTTTACATCACACTTTTGTCCTGATAAAAAAGAACAGCGGTACATGACCGCTGCTCTTAAAATTTGGTTGTGTGACCTATTACTTATTGTTTCTCTTTTTTGTAAGAACGATTGCTGCTGCTGCCAGTGCTGCTGCACCCAGACCTGCACTTGCTGCGCCTGTTGCGGGGTTAGCTGTGTTGGTGGTAGCATTTGCTGCCTTCGAGCTGCTCGACGAGCTCTTGCTTGAGCTGCTTGCCTTTGAGCTTTCAGCCTTGCTGCTTTCCTCAGCCTTTGAGCTTTCCTCAGCCTTGCTTTCTTCGGGCTTCTTGCTTTCCTCGGGCTTGCTTTCCTCAGGCTTCTTGCTTTCTTCGGGCTTGCTTTCCTCGGGCTTGCTTTCCTCAGGCTTCTTGCTCTCCTCGGGCTTGCTCTCTTCGGGCTTGCTTTCCTCAGGCTTGCTTTCCTCAGGTTTGCTTTCCTCGGGCTTGCTTTCCTCAGGCTTGCTTTCCTCAGGCTTGCTCTCTTCGGGCTTGCTGCTGTCATCGGCAGGTGCAGCCTCAGCTATCTTGACTTCCACATAAGCGGGCTTGGTGTCATTGTGGTTCTTGTCACCAACTACCTTGTACCATACAAAGTATGTGCCTGCCTTTGTTTCGCTCGGGATAGCCTCGCTGTAATCATCTTCGTCAGGTGTAACGTCCTTATCGGTGGTGACTGCATAAACGAGCTTTCCTCCGCCGGCTGTGCCTGCATCAACGAGTGCCTGCTTCTTGCCGTTTTCTGTCAGCTTCTTAGCCTTGGGTGCGGTCTTGACTGCCGAATCAGCCTTCAGTATCGTTACGTCAACAGCTATTGGCTCTGAATCATTGTAGTTCTTATTGCCTTTCACCTTTGCCCATACTGTATATGTACCTGCATCAGTGCCTGTGGGAATAGTCTCGGAATAATCTTCATCAGCGGGTTCAGTATCTCTGTAAGCTGTAACTGCATAGACAAATGTGCCGCCGCTGGTCTCCGCTGATTCCACCAGATCCTGTGCTTTGCCGTTGTAAACAAGATCGTCATTAGTTACTAAACAATATTCAGGTGAAGCTTTCCTGATGTTAACTACCTTGCTGCCGCTGACAGGACCATTGCCATAGTTTGTGGCTACTATGTAGTAGTAAACTGTGTACTTGCCTGCATCGGTGTATTCTGGGGACTCGCTGCTGCCTTTCTCCTCATAATTCTCAGCTGTGAGTTCTTCGGCAGCATAGTAAACAACTGCATCGCTGTCGCCTACATCAACGCTTATGCCGTGTGCTTCGCCGTCATACAGTCCGTCATAGCCCTTTGCGGTAACTGTGAGGGGTGCCTTTGTTATGGTGTATTTGCCGTTTACAAGTTCAGCTTCGTAGTTGTCGTTCTTGTTCCAGTCAACGGTAATGTCGTATTCGCCGCAGTCTGCATCGCTTGTAACTTCGGAATCTACGATAACGCCGATATCATCGTCAGCCACATAATCGCCGCCTACCGTATAGGTCAGTTCTTCGAGATCTGCGCCGTACACGCTGGACTTGTCATCAGCTGTAATGGTTATCTTAGCCTTGCTGATGGTAAATTCAGCACCTGTGAATGTGATCTCGTAGTTGTCACCTGCTGTCAGTGAACCCTGTTCCATTGCATAAGTACCGACATTTTCGCCTTCCTCACGGCTGAGTTTGCCTGTCATGGTATCTTCACCGATGAGTTCGGATGTGGTGTAAGTGAATTCAGGGTCTTCCTTGCCGTAGGTCTTGCTTGCAGCATCAGCTGTAACAGTCAGCGCTGCTTTTTTGACCTCAACAGGAATGCATACAGGTTCTGTATCGACGTGGTCTTCATCACCGACTACCTTGTACCATACATAATATGTACCTGCGTCTGTTTCGTTCGGTACACTATCGGAATACTCCTCGGTCGGTGCAGTGGTATCGTCTGTTCCGACAGCGAAGCAGATCGTTCCGCCGTTTGCTGAACCTGCGGTAACAAGTGCCTGTTCCGAACCATTGTAGGTCAGATCGTTTGCTGCGGGTGCATCGCCGATTACGGGAACATTGTCGTTCCACTGTGCATACAGTGTTACATCTTTGTTGATCGGTGTATCGGAAGTGAACTCTGTGCCGTCTTCCTTCTCGGTGGACCAGCCGTCAAAAGTATGCTTTTTATATGTGGGTGTGGGCAGTTCGCCGTAAGGCTTGCCTTTTTCAACGACCTTTGAATCAACGGGTGAAGTTCCTCCGTTAGCATCGAAAGTTACAGTGCAGACAGCTGCTACCCTGTAATTGTAGACGACCCCGTCAACGGTCTCGTTGCATTCAATGATCCCATAGCCGTCCGCTACATAATCTTCATCCGGCTTATTTACATAGTATCCGCCTTTAAGT
>CAMNMO010000171.1 GCA_946544695.1 uncultured Ruminococcus sp.
GATGGGTGCAAAGAAAGTGTACGCAAGGTGTCCGAAGAAAACAGGTGTCGGACTGGCTGTGTACAACAGACTTCTCAGGGCAGCTGCTTTCAGGGTGATACGCTTATGAGTATTATCGTAGGACTTACAGGACAGAGCGGCGCAGGTAAAACGCTTATCTCGGGCATATTCGAGCGTGAGGGTTTTGGTGTGATAAACTGCGACCATGTTGCAAGAGAAGTCACAGAAGCGGGCAGCGGCTGCAACAAGGAACTGTCTTTTTATTTCCCGCAGTGCTTTGATGAAGAACTTGTGCTGGACAGACGTGCACTTGGGGCGATAGTTTTTACTGACAGACAGAAACTCGATCTTCTCAACAGCATAATATTCAAGTACATAAACAGGCTTATCGACGAAAAGATAAGTGAATTATCGAGGGCATGCGGATACATACTGCTTGATGCACCGACCCTTTTTGAAGCGGGTGCAGATAAAAAATGTGATGTTATAGTTTCTGTGACAGCTGATGAGGGCATAAGGCTTGCAAGGGTCATCGAAAGAGACGGTATAGACGAAGCTGCTGCTTCAAAACGTTTTGCATCGCAGCATGACAGAGAATTTTTTGAAAAACACAGCAGCTATGTCATAAATAATGACGGCAGCCGTGAAGATACAGAAAAACAGGTCACAAAAGTGATAAAGAAAATAAAGGAAGATAAAATTGGCGACAACAAAAAGTAAAACAAGAAAAAGAAAGAGATCACGTTCAGCAAGTGATGCTGTTGCGGTGATACTTGGGATAGCATTCTCATTCGGCATACTTATGCTGACCATTGTGATCCTGAAAAAAGGCATAAGCGGCGGCATGCGTGAGGTCAAGGAAAAAACACAGGAGTATGTACCGAGCGGTTTTACATATCCCACCGATTATGAGGAGTATGTGGTAAAATACTCGAAGGAATTCGAGGTCGACCCCGTGCTGGTATTCTCGGTCATAAAGGTCGAGAGCAATTTTAAACCTGATGCGACCTCGCAGGTAGGCGCAAGAGGTCTGATGCAGCTTATGGAGGACGCCTATGACTGGGTGAAATTCAGGCTGGACGATGACAGCGAGAGTTTTGATGACATGTATGACCCCGAGACGAATATCAGGTACGGTACATATTATCTGAGCTTTCTTATGGAACGTTATGACGGTTCCATAGACCTGACGGCTGCTGCTTATCACTGCGGCATGGGTCAGGTGGACAGCTGGCTGGAGGACGGTACTATCTCGGCGGAGAATTTCGATGTGAAAGATATCCCCGAAGAAAACGACCAGACTTCACACTATGTCAACAAGATAAACGATGCTTATTCGGTATACAAAAAGCAGCTGGCGGAGAATGAGACCGACAGTCTTTTTGAGGAGACCGATGAGGAATAAAATTATTATTTTCAAGGAGGTAATATAAATGGCAGACAGTAAGAAGAAGTCCGCTGCGGAGGAACTCAGCGAAAAGATACTTTCGCACCCCAAGAACGGTATACTGCGGACTGACGACGAGGAACTTAAAGCGTGTGATGATTTCAACGAAGGCTACAAGGCTTTTCTGAATACCGCAAAGACCGAGCGTGAAGCAGTTGAGGAGATAACCGCACAGGCTGAGGCGGCAGGCTTCAAGGCTTTTGAGAGAGGCAAGAAGTACAAGTCGGGCGACAAGTTCTATTTTGTAAATCGTGGCAAGGCTGTTATACTGACAGTTATGGGCAAGAAAAGCATTGCTGAGGGTATCCGCCTGGCAGCAGCACATATCGATTCGCCCAGACTTGATATGAAGCAGAACCCTCTCTATGAGGATAAGGAGATAGCTTACTTCAAAACCCATTATTACGGCGGCATCAAGAAGTATCAGTGGCCCACTATCCCGCTGTCACTTCATGGTGTTGTGATAAAGGGCAACGGAGAGAGCGTCAGAGTTCGCATCGGTGAGGACGAGGGTGACCCTGTGTTCTGTATCAGCGACATACTCCCCCATCTGGCAGAAAGCCAGTACAAGCGCCCTGCACCCAAGCTTATCACAGGTGAGGAGCTGAACATAATCGTAGGTTCACGCCCGTTCAAGGACGACAAGATAGCTAACAAGGTCAAGCTGAACATAATGGCTATACTCAACGAAAAATACGGCATAGTTGAAGATGACTTTGTATCCGCTGAACTGGAAGCTGTTCCTGGTTTCAAGGCAGTTGACGTTGGTTTTGACAGAAGTCTGGTCGGCGCTTACGGTCAGGACGACAGAGTTTGCGCTTATACCGCACTTCAGGCTACACTTCAGCTGAAAAAGCCCGAGTACACCTGCATGACCGTCCTCACTGACAAAGAGGAGACAGGCAGTGACGGCAACACAGGTCTCAACAGCAGCTATCTGCCTTATTTCATCAATGACCTTGCTGAAGTATACGATGTTAACGGCTATAATGTTATGAGCAAGTCTGAGTGCCTTTCTGCTGATGTCAACGCAGCTGTTGACCCCACATTTATCGAGCCTTTCGAGATACGCAACTGCTCGCAGCTGAACTACGGTGTCGTTGCAACAAAGTTCACAGGCGCAAGGGGCAAGTCGGGCACATCTGATGCATCTGCTGAGTTTGTAGGCAGGATAAGAAGACTGTTCGACGAGAACGGTATTATCTGGCAGACAGGTGAACTTGGCAAGGTAGATGCAGGCGGCGGCGGAACTGTTGCACAGTTCATAGCTAATCTGGACTTTGATGTTATCGACGTTGGTGTTTCGGTACTGTCCATGCATGCACCCTTCGAGATGACCTCAAAGCTTGATAACTACATGGCATACAAGGCGTTCAAGGTGTTCTTTGAGGACAAATAAGGCGTTTGAAAATTTAATATCAGCGGGAGTATACGGCAACGTATGCTCCCGCTTTTTTAGTATCGTCTGACCGTCCTTATACGACATATTTCAGTACCCGCAAGGGGTATAATGATAATAGTCGGTAAGGAGGCGGTAAATTGAAGATATATGCTGATGTACTGGTGGTGACTAATTGTATAACAGAGCTTATCTATTTGCAGACCACTGCACTGCTGACCCACCGCAGGCTTCCCAAAGGGAGACTTTGTGCGGCTTGCTTGCTGGGAGGTGCGCTTTCACTGCTGTTTTGCGCTGACGGCAGCAGTTTTACAGGGGCGCTGATAATAACAATATGCAAGGCAGCCGGAGTTTTGCTGACAATGGTAACAGCCATCAGGCTTAGCGGTGCAGCAGACTTCTTCCGCACGCTGGCTGTATATCTGGCGGTCAGGGCGGCGTATACAGGGCTTATCATAATTTGGTGGGAATTTTCTGACACAAGGCGGATAATGGTGCGAAACTATTCTGTCTACTTTGATATCTCCCTTTTAAAGCTTGCCATCGCCCTTATAAGTGCCTACCTTATGCTTAGCCTGACAGAAATGACTATCCGACGTTTTCACGGAAGGTCGCAGGGGTACAGGGCGGTCTACAAAAGCGGCAGCTACGAGGTTATGCTGCCCGCTGTGGCTGATACGGGCAACAGGCTGTGCGACGGATTTACAGGACTGCCTGTTGTGGTGTTCTGCTGCGATGAGATGTTTGCCCACTATTCGCTGTTCGACCATGAAGCAGGTGCAAAGGCAGGTTTCAGGCTGACACCCTGCACAACAGTTGACGGCACAGGGCTGATCGCTGTAACATCGAAAGGCAGCGTGACCATCACAGATGAAAACGGAAAAAGCAAACAGGTGCGCTGCTGTGTTGGTGTCAAGCCATCATCTGACAAGCACAGCCGTGCCATATTTGACCCAGTGCTGCTGGAATGAAAGGAGATAAAAATGAAACAGATAAGATCAAAGCTTGCCGCCCTGATACAGCAGTTGTTCGGCGGCGGAACAGTAGATTACATAAACGGTGCAGACAAACTTCCTCCCCCGCTTTCAAAAGAGGAAGAAAAACAGGCTTTCGAGCTGTTTGCCACAGATGAGAAAAAAGCCCGTGAACTGCTGATAGTCCATAATCTGAGGCTGGTGGTGTACATCTCAAAAAAATTCGAGAATGCGGGCGTAGGGCTGGAAGACCTCATATCCATAGGTTCTATCGGGCTTATTAAGGCGGTAAACACATTCCGCCCCGACAGGAACATAAAGCTTGCAACTTATGCTTCACGCTGCATCGAAAATGAGATACTGATGTTTCTGCGGAAGGCTTCACAGCGCAGAACAGAGATTTCCATAGATGAACCGCTCAACACCGACCATGACGGCAACGAACTGCTTCTGTCAGACATACTCGGCACTGACGAGGACGCCGTCCACAAGGGTATAGAAAGTGAGGTCGAGCGGACATTGCTGCTGCGTGAGATAGACAAGCTGGGCGAAAGGGAACGAACCATAATGGAAATGCGCTTCGGGCTGGGCGGCAGGCGTGAGATGACACAGAAAGAGGTCGCACAGACGGTGGGCATTTCACAGTCATACATATCAAGGCTTGAAAAAAAGACGCTCAAAGCTATCAGGGCGAATCTCGAAAAGATTTGCTGAACTACCGCAGTATTCGTAAATACGGCATAAAAACGGCACTTATGCATTTAGCACAAGTGCCGTTTTGACATTTTATCAGTCAAGTTCGAGCAGTCTGTCCTCGAGACGCTTACATATAGTTTTCAGAGCCTTGATACGTGCATACTTCTTGTCATTGCCCTCGACTATCGTCCAGGGTGCAAAATTCGTTGAGGTCAGTTCCACCATGCGGTCAACAGCATTTTCATACTCGTCCCATTTTTCACGGTTGCGCCAGTCCTCATCGGTTATCTTCCACTGCTTGGAGGGTGTGTTCTCCCTTTCCTTGAAACGCCTGTACTGCTCGTCCTTGTCGATATTGATCCAGAATTTTATCACAACAGCGCCCCACTCGGTAAGCTGGTGTTCAAACTCATTTATCTCCTGATAAGCCATGTCAGCACGTTCCTGCGGAGTTATCTTTTCGATAGGTTCCACCATGACCCTGCCGTACCATGTTCTGTCAAATATGGTGAAGTGACCGTCATTTTCCAGTCTTGTCCAGAAGCGCCACAGGTAATGTCTGGCAAGTTCGCTGGGTTCGGGTGCAGCTATGGGTTTTACTTCGTAACCTCTGGGGTCAAGTGCGGAAGCCACACGTTTGATGTTGCCGCCCTTGCCGCCTGCGTCCCAACCCTCATAAGCCACGATAACGGGTATTTTCTTCTGATAGCAGCGATTCTGGAGTTCAAAAAGCCTTGTCTGATATTTTTCCAGCTTTGAAGCGTACTCCTCGTCAGTCAGTGACTTGTCCATATCTACCTCAGACAGTTTCTTTGACTTAGCCATCTTGAATACAGGCTTTTCGTATTCTATCACCGGGAATTCGGGCTTATCAAGGAATATCCTGCTTTCTTCCTTAGCGGCACAAGCGCCCTTTATGGCATTTGTTACAGTCATCATTATGGAGAACTGCGCAGTTACTTTATCGTTGGCGGCAATGATATGCCACGGTGCAAAAGCTGTGTTCGTCCGCATAAGGGTCTTGTCATAGCGCTTGAAAAACTTTTCGTAATTTTCGTTATTGAGGATATCCTGAGTATTCACACGCCATCGGGTTATCTCCGATGCAGAAAGCTTTTGCAGACGCTTCGCCTGTTCCTCCTTGCTGATATGCAGGAAAAATTTGATGATAAGATAACCGTCATCTGCAAGCTGACGTTCAAAGGTATTTATATCTTCGATGCGTGACTTATACTCGCTCTTGCTTATTTCATCGAACATATAGGCGTTGACTGTGTCACGATACCAGCTACCGTCAAGTATGAGGAACTCGCCCTGTTTAGGCAGACGCTGCCAGAAACGGTGCAGCCAGGGTTTGCGCAGCTCGACCACATTGGGCGTGCGGATAGATTCAACATTGTAGAATCTGGGGTCCATATACTTTATCAGCTTAGCTATCTGCGACCCTTTGCCTGCTGCCGACCAGCCGTCGATCGTGATTATAACCGGTATTTTAGCCGCCTTTGCCGCATTGGCAAGGTCGATGAGCTCATTGCGCATGGCAGTCAGCTCATTCATGGCATCAGCCTTTTTGGTCTTTCGTTGTTCGATGGTCTCAAGCATAATGCTTACCTCCTTGATCTGTATACAGCAGCTCGTTCTCAGAACTTTGAGCGCTGCAGTCGTCTTATATCTCTGTCGTAAACGTAGTCGGGTCTCACAAAGATCTTGTTTTCATACCAGCCGAATCTTCTGCAAAGCAGATCAATAAAATCATCAATTTGTCTGTCATGCAGCTTCTCCGCCTGTTCCAGCTGACTTTTCAG
>CAMNMO010000172.1 GCA_946544695.1 uncultured Ruminococcus sp.
ACACGCGACTTCTACGTCCCGAACGTAGCGCTCTACCAAGCTGAGCCACACCTCGGATAATAGAAAACCGCCCGTAGATCGGACGGTTTTCCTCTTTGTCTAGTCGGAGTGACGGGACTTGAACCCACGGCCTCTACCACCCCAAGGTAGCGCGCTACCACCTGCGCCACACCCCGACGACAGTATCTATTATAGCATAGAGGTGCTGTTTTGTCAAGAGCTTTTTGAAAATTTCTTTCAGAAATTAATTTTGGCTGAAATGGACTTATTTCGGGCAAAAACAAGTAAACAGAGTGTATTTTAACACTCTGTTTACAAATTGTTTTAATTATAAATACAATTATTCAGATCATCTTTTTACGAAATACTCCTCGTACCATACAAGGAAGGTATAGATGGTCCATATCTTACGCCAGTTATCGGAGTTACCGCCGATATAATCTGCGAAGATCGCATTGATCTCATCAAGGTCAAAGAACTTGGCTGCCATATCGCTGTTGAACTTTGCACGCACATCGGCATTATAACGTTCATCAGCCAGCCAGATCCTTATGGGTACTATGAAGCCCAGCTTCTTGCGGAAAGCTATCTCCTCGGGCAGCACCTTTGCAGCTGCTGTACGGAATGCCACCTTGTTCTGTTCATCATTGACCTTGAAACGTGAGGGCAGGCGTGATGCTATATCGAATACACGGCGGTCGGTAAGAGGCATTCTTATCTCAAGACCTGCTGCCTCGCTCATCTTATCCACATTCAAGTAGATATCGCCCTCCAGCCAGATCTGTATATCAACATCAGACATCTTTGTAAGCGGGTCAAGACCCTCGGTCTCATCGTAGATATACTTGACCAGATCAATGGGCAGGTAGTTGGGGTCATAGTTTTTGAGGATACGCTGCTTTTCCTCCTCCTTCATGATATTGGTGTTGCCCACATAGAAGGTCTTGAGATTATCGCCGTATCTCTCGGCATTTCTGTACATATTATATCCGCCGAAGAATTCATCTGCGCCTTCGCCCGAATAGCACAGCTTTGTATGCTCGGCTGTTGCCTTGCATGCAATGGCGAACACGATAGCCGAAGCATCGCCAAGCGGCTGCTCCATATTATACATTACGTAGGGTACGATATCAAAATACTGCTCGGGTGTGATCTTGCAGCGGTTGTTCTTTCTGCCGAGGATATCAGCAGTCTGCTTGGCAAGACCCGATTCATCGAAACGCTCATCGTCATAACCGCAGGAATCAGTCACCTGTGCATCAGACATTGCCAGCACATAGGAAGAATCCACGCCGCCCGAAAGGAAGCTTTCTGCGGTCTCGCCGTCCTCCTTGACTTCGGGCATTATCTTCTGTATGGTAGTGTGTATCTCATCAGCCCATTCCTCGAGGGTCTTGCTCTCGTCAGCATGGAACTCGGGGTGCCAGTAGCGTGTGATCTGTGTCTGTCCATTTTTATGGACAAGATAGTGACCCGGCATGAGCTTCTTGACGCCCTTGAAGAAAGTATCCTCACCTGCAACGTAGGTCAGGGTCATGTATATCTGGAGCATTTTTTCGTTGAGCTCCTTGACAAAGCCTTCCTGCTCCATTATACGGCGTATGGTGGTGCCGCAGAGCAGTCTGCCGTCAGCTGTTTCATAGTAATAGAAGGGCTTGGTGCCGAACTGGTCACGCACGCAGAAAAGCTCGTCATCAGACTGCACGGCAAATGCGAACATGCCGTAAAAATGATCGGCAGCATCGTGTCCCCACTTCTCATAAGCCTTAACGATGATGGTCTTTTCCCTTTCGGCACGGGGCAGTGTGCTGTCTATGCCGAGTTCACTGCAAAGCTCACGCCAGTTACGGATATGACCTCTGTATTCCTTTAATTCTGTCATTTAGTACACCTCATTCAAAAATCAGACTGATACCGCACCTGATATCCGAGCTGTCTGCCTGACCGCCTGTATGCGGGCTTTGCAACTCTCAGATAACGGAACAGTATAATACATAGTATAGCATAAACCTGCGATAAATGCAAGCATGGATATTATTTTTCCGCAGATTTATCCGACAAAAAACAGCTTCCCCCGCACCTGCGAAGAAAGCTGTGATGATAACATTATTTACGTGAGTCGATAACAAAGCCAAGACAGTATTTCTTGACAAAGCCTTCCATATCCTCATCGAACATTCTCTTGAGTCTCTCGCTGGGGATATCAGCGGCAGCCTCCTCATTGATGACCCATATCTTGTAAGCCTCATTGGAAGCATACAGAGACGCTGCGTTATAGTCGTAGACATCGTCAACGACCTCCTCAGCCTTCTGTCCGTCAAGGGCTATCTCGTTCACCTTATCGCCTATCATGCCTGACTGCATGACATGGTGAGCCATATCTTCTGCCTTATACTCGGCATCACCGCTGTTTTCAAACTCCATCACTGCACGCTCAAAGAACATCTCGTTCTTGACAAGCAGCTGATAGGCATAAATAGCGTAGCGCTTCTTGCCTGCCATGATATTTGTATCGGTGAAAGCATGTTCACCTATTACAGAAACACTTTCGGGGATAGGCATGGGGTGTATCTTCTTGCAGCTGAAAAATGCGGTCGCACCTATCATCTTGACGGTCGAGGGTATATTCACATCTCTCAGATGACGGCAGCAGCCGAATGCATAGTCACCAATGACCTGAACACCCTCGGGGAGAGTGACATGCCTGAGGGTGCTGCAGCCGCCGAAAGCAGCTTCGCCTATCTCGGTAACGCCGTCGGGAACAACTATCTCCGATACGCCTTCTTCTTCAATATAACCTGTAAGAACACCATTCTCTATCTCAAAAGCCATTTATACGTCCCTCCATAAATGATCCTTCACAATAAATATACGTGCTGACCCACAGCACACCCGAAATTATAAAACTATTTATATTATATAATATTTTGACATAATTGTCAATGGCTGCCGAAAGTTTTACACTGAAAATTTTGTACAAAAAAAGAGAGCTGCATTTAACACCTGTGCAGCTCAATGATCTAAATTTATTTGAATGTCAGCCGACCTTGCCGAAATGGACTATCTTCTGTCAAGGTCGATGAATTCAAGCATGACGATGGACATAAACGAGAAAAGCACTATGAATATGCCCAGATTTCTCCAGCAACGCAGCACATTTTCCATGCTGGATTCATATTTCTTTTCCTGATTGTTGCTTGCGCATTCGAGCATCAGTTCGTCCTTACGCTTTGAAGCAGTGATGTAGTCAAGCATTTCATCAACGGGCTTTTCGCCTTCTATCTCCATGCTGCGCATCTTACTCATGGAAGTCCACAAAGAGGTCATGGGCAGCGAATTATACTCACCCTGTGCACAAAGCGCAGTCAGTCCCCACTTTGATACGGTCAGGTAAGAAAGCTTATATGCGTTGCCTGTAAGCGAAAAAAAGCCGCCTGAGAATATCAGCTGGAATATCAGCAGGAACGGCACTACCGTCATGGCAGTGGTGGTATTTTTAACCAAAGCCGAGATGAACAGTGCGACCATATCTGCGGCGTAGGTTATAAGGAACATGGTGAAGAACATATCGACCATAGCATTGGTGACGTAGCCTGTGGCGGGCATTTTCACCTTTGCCACCATCATTACCGTCAGGGTTATGCCCGCCTGACATGCGCACAAAAACGCCTGATACAGCATGTGTGCGAACACATAAGATGTCATGTGCAGACCCGAACGGTGTTCACGCTTGATTATCGGTCTTTCACGGCATATCACCTGTATGGAATTGAAAAAACCGTTCCAGATACATATACACGAAAAAGCGAACGCACCCCTGAGAGTACCCTCCATAGAAACATTCATCTTTTTGCCGACAACGAACGAGACAAGTCCCGAAATAAAAGCTGCCATCGGCATGACCTTCCAGTCATTCCTGAAAATGAACATGCGAAACAGCTTTCCAAGATAGACGAAAGTCTGCCTTACCCTGCCTGTATGCCTTATAGCAGTATCCATCAGACTTCACCTCCCGCTGCAAGTGCCGAATACTTTCTTACAAACTCATCTGCCCTGCCTTCGCCGCCCTCTTCCCTGCGGTTGACGGACATGAGTATCTCCTCCATTGACTTTTTGCCGAAGAATATGCGTGCATCATAAACGCTGCCGTAATATGCCAGTCTGCCTGTGCGCTTTGCATCTTTCGCAATTACCACCACATCATCGAACAGGTCGGCAACTCTGTCGGGCGTATGGGTTATGACGATGACTATCTTGCCGCTGTTTGCGATGACACGCAGCTTCTCAAACAGTGCCCTTGCCATTACGCCGTCAAGCCCCGAATCGGGTTCATCGAGGATAAACAGCGTGGGGTCTGAGATATACTCCATCGCAATGGACAGCCTTTTGCGCTGACCGCCCGAAAGCTTGTCCACAAGGCTGCTTTTGACGGGTGTCAGACCGAAGGTGTCAAGCACCTCATTTATCCTTTCACGGCGCTTATCGCTTTTCATATCGGCAGGAAGTCTCAGCGAAGCCGCATCTGACAGAGTACGGTAAACAGTATCACTGCCACGCACAAGGTCCTGCTGCGGCACAAAGCCTATATCGTACTTCATGCTGTTATACTCTTTATAGACATTGCTGTCGCCAAGCGTTATGACTGCGTTGGCTTTTTCGTAACCTGTGACTGCATTGAGAAAAGTCGTCTTGCCCGAACCCGAACCGCCCAGCAGCAGCACCATGTGACCCATAGGGATAATCAGATGGATATCACGCAGCAGCACCTTGCGCTTGAAAAGGCTCATGGCGGTGCGGCGTGTGATATTTATGGAAAGACCAGGGGCTGTCAGGTCAGCTTCAATTCCGCTGACTTCGGGGGCTGCATCTTCGTCATCGAAGGGATAGCCTTCTGCTGTTTTGAAATCACTGCCAAAACCCCAGATAAGGGCACAAAGCCAGTCACACAGCACCCACGGCACGACCCAGAAACGATTGCGACCGAAAGCATCACAAAGCCCGAAATAGACACGTATGCTGAATATGGTATAGGGTATGATAAGAAGCAGCAGCAAAAACGCTGCCACCATATAGGAGACCGACCCTGTCTTGAAAAATATGCATGAGAAAATGCCTACCGCAACGCCCGATTCAAGCAGTGCAAGCTGCCTGCCCTCAGCATCACGGCCTGCGCACAGACCCATCTGATAGCGGCGCAGCATGGGTATAGCTGCAAGCCAGCCTTTTCTGCCGCACTTGGAAAAGATACGCCACATCCCCACAGTTTCAGCCAGCACAAAAGCAAACAGCAGCGCAAGTTCAAGGTATTTATTCATAAGATCACACTCCCGCTATATCAAGCTGTTCAAGCAGCTGCACCCTGACTTCATCAGAGGTGAAGGCTGCTTCCACCGAGTTTTTTAACAGGATACGTTCCTGCACGGCGGTCAAGCCGAATTCTTTTTCCATATATCGGTACTCAGCTGCGATGTTCGTCCCCTCGATGGCGGGGTCATCGGTATTCAGCGTAACCTTAATGCCACGTTCAAGGTAATCCATAAACGGATAGTCAGCCATGTTATCCACCGCATGTGTCTGTCGGTTGCTGGTGGGGCACATCTCAAGTGGGATACCCTTTTGTGCTATCAGCCTGACCAGTTCTTCGTCCTCAAAGATACGCACACCGTGACCGATGCGTGCTGCCCCGAATCCCACGGCTGCACGCACACTTTCAGCACCGTCTGCCTCGCCTGCGTGTATGGTGAAAGGTATGCCGTAAGCCCTTGCTGCCGAAAACAGCCCGCTGTATTTTGCTGTCGGGAAAAGTGCTTCGGCACCTGCAAGGTCGATAGCGGTGACGCCGCCGTCAGCCACAAGGTATTTTTTTGCAAGGCTGACAGTTTCCATATTATCATCGTCATTATCGCTGCCACGCATGCAGCAGAGTATCAGGTTTGCTTTTAAAGAAGTGCGCTTCAGACCGTCAAGTGCGGCAAGCACAGCGTCCTCCTGCGACATGCCCTGCTGCCTGTGAAGCTGCGGGGCAAACCTAATCTCGGCATATATGACGCCCTGAGAAGCAAGGTCATCACATACAAGCCTGACACATTCGCTGACTGCCTCAGAGGTCTGCAAAAGTGAAAGGGGCAGCGCAAAGCATTCAAGGAATTCGTTAAGGCTTGTGCAGTCAGGCGAAACTGTAAGCTGCCTGCCGAGAGTGTCATCATCAGGCAGGCCGATGCCCTGCGCAGCCGCAAGCTTTTTTGCAATATCAGTTGTAACCGCACCGTCAAGATGCAGATGAAGGTCTATA
>CAMNMO010000173.1 GCA_946544695.1 uncultured Ruminococcus sp.
CGATAGATATCTATGTCAATGACCCGTCGAAGCAGACCGAGTTCCAGGAGAAAATGCTGGATATGGGCGAAGCTTATGCCGAGTATGTCGGTATGCCCGAGAATTACTGCTTCTCGCTGTATATTTATGACGAGAACAGCGAAACGGGCAGCAAGATGGAACTGACAGCAGCAGGCTGCAAGGTGCTGGGTGTTGATACCGACCCGCTGGATTATAATCCCTATTATATACTGGGCAAGCTGGGAAGAATGCCTGATACCGACGTTACCGACGGTGAGGACAGCATCTGAGGCTGTATGCATCAGCCTGATTAACTGACCTTTTCCTGAGACTGTCACAATATGTACACAACAAGGGTGTAACATATAATAAGGCTGTGTATCTGAGGATAACAGCTGACAGCGCTTATATTAAATGACATTTTGGGATAATGTCGTTTACTGTATTCCCGATTTTGAAGTGTATTGCTAATGATACGGGAAACAATACACAACCAAATTGGGATCTACTGTAAAATAGATTTTCTCGCAGGAGGAAAATAAATTGATTGAGGTAATTAATTTATCAAAACACTACGGCGATAAAAAAGCCGTGAACAACATATCCTTCAGGGCGGAGGACGGTGAGGTGCTGGGATTCCTGGGACCCAACGGCGCAGGCAAGTCCACCACGATGAACATACTGACGGGCTACATCTCATGTACCTCGGGCAAGGCACTCATCGACGGTGTGGACATACTTGAAGAACCTGTGAAGGCAAAGAAGAACATAGGCTATCTGCCCGAGATACCGCCCCTTTACCTTGATATGACGGTAAAGGAGTATCTGTATTTCATCTATGACCTGAAAAAGTGCAAGCTGCCAAAGATATCCCATTTGCAGGATATTTGCAGCCTTGTGAAGATAGACCATGTCTACAACAGACTGATAAAGAATCTGTCAAAGGGCTACAAGCAGCGTGTGGGACTGGCACAGGCACTGGTGGGAAACCCGAAGGTGCTTATTCTGGACGAGCCCACAGTAGGTCTTGACCCCAAGCAGATAATCGAGATAAGGACGCTGATACGCAAGCTTGGCAAGAACCATACTGTCATACTCTCATCTCATATACTCTCTGAGGTGCAGGCTGTGTGCGACAGGATAGTGGTCATCAACGAGGGCAGGGTAGTGGCAAACGACACTGAGGAGAACCTGTCTCACAAGCTTACGGGCGACAACAAGTTCATTTGCAGGATAGACGGCGGCAAGGACACCGTTATGCGCCTGCTTCAGAAGATAGACGGTGTGGACAAGGTGTACTGCGATGCAGAACACAAGAACCATATCTGTGATTACCGCATCGAGGCAAAAGAAGGCAAGGAGATAAGGTATGAACTGTTCAAGGTCATGGCTGAGAACGGCTATACCATACTCGAACTGAAGAGTGCCGAGATGAATCTGGAGGATATATTCCTCAAGCTGACAATGGGCGAGCAGATACCCGCTCTTGATGATAATGATGAGGAGGCGGATAACTGATGGGCGCTGTGTTCAGGCGTGAGGTGAGGAGCTATTTTACCTCGCCTATCGGATATATTTTCATTGCGGCGTTCTTCGCTTATGCAGGCATAATGTTTTCGGTGAACAGCCTCAGCAGCGGCTATACCAAGCTGGACAGCCTGTTTTCATCGCTGCTGACCATAATCATCGTGCTGATACCGATACTTACCATGCGCACTATCGCAGATGAAAAGCGCACCAGGACAGACCAGTGCCTGCTGACAGCACCTGTCAGCCTGGGCGGTATAGTTGCAGGAAAGTTCTTTGCGGCATTCCTGGTATACGCAGTTGGCGTGTCCATAACCGCTGTAATGTCAGTGGTGGTATCCATCTACGGTGACCCTGACTGGAACGTTGTGGTAGGCAACATACTTGCACTGCTGCTGGTCGGCGGCGCATTCATCGCCATAGGCATTTTCTGCTCGTCATTCACCGAGAATCAGGTGGTGGCAGCAGTCATCAGCTTTATCGTGCTGATAGCTGTATCATTCCTTTCGGTGATAGGCGGACTTCTGCCTGCACTGGACGAAGGTCACTGGTATACCAAAGTTGTTGAAGGCATAAGGACTGCACTTGAACAGGTGTCCTTTGCGGAGAGATACTTTGATTTCACCTACGGCGTGTTCAATTTCTCTAATGTAGTATTTTTCATCAGCGCTATCGTGGCTTTCCTGTTCCTGACAGTGAGAGTGCTTGAAAAGCGCCGCTGGAGCTAGGAGGTGTCACAGATGGAAAATAACGAAGAGAAGGTATCAAAAGGCAGTGAGGAGCTGCTTAAAAAGATAGTTGAAGATGAAAAGCATGAAAAGGACGGCAAGTCCTCAGGCAAGAAAAGCGATAAGCCGAAGAAAGAGCATGACGGCAGTACAGCCAAAAAGCTGAAGCACGGCACGCTCGCAACTGCCTTCACCTGCTTTTTCCTGGCAGTGCTGGTGCTCATAAATGTGGTAACTACCGTGCTGTTTGAGCGCTACCCCATCACTGTCGATCTGACAAAGGATAAGATATATTCCATGACTGAGGAGTCGGAGGAGTATGTTAAAAAGGTGGATAAAGATGTACTGGTCACCATCTTTGCTGATGAGGAGACATACGTCAATTATTCCGCTTACAATAAGCAGGCTGTCGAACTGCTGAAAAACTACTGCAAGATGAACCACCATATCTCTTACAGATTCGTGGACATCGACTCAAACCCCGATATCATCAAGAGTTACAGCGATACCATTTCCGCTTTTGATGTCATATTCGAGACTGATAACGAGGTTGACGGCGAGACTGTCAAGCGTACCAGAAAGCTGGGCATGGTCGATCTTCTCAGCTTCAATGACGAGTTCGTTTCGCAGCTGTCACAGTCGGGTTACAGCATAGATATGCTGAGAGAACAGGCAGGCAGCGATATGAGCCTGCTGGCTTACTACGGCAGCTATGTTGAATCCTCAAATGCTGAGCAGGCATTCACATCTGCCCTGATGACCGTCACCGACCCCAACCCCATCGACGTTGCCTTCCTGACAGGAAGGAGCGAGGTCAGCGACCTGCTGACAGGCGGTTCACCGCTGTCATATTTCAGGACGCTGCTGGTGGCAAACGGCTATAATGTCAGCGATGTGGATATAACTAAGGAAGATATCCCCGCCGATACCGATATTGCCATAATCGCAGCCCCCACCGTTGATTACCTGCCCGAAGAAGTCCAGAAGGTCAGCGACTACATGAACAACGGCGGCGAACTTGGCAAGCAGCTTATCTACGTTGCATCGTACAGCCAGGGCGAGACACCTGTGCTGGACGAGTTCCTTGCTGAGTACGGTCTTGAAGTGGGCGAAGGCGTTATCTGCGAGACCTACGGCGACAACTATATAAACTATCCCTACGTTACTGTGGCTACCGATCTTTCAAGCAATTTCAACCAGGATATCCTCTCGGAAGACCTTGTGGTAAGCTCCATGTATACCCGTCCCGTCAACACACTGTTCGATGAGCGGGATATGGTAACTACCGAAAAGTATATCCTCAGTACAGCAAATGCTTATACTGCCACACTTGAATATAACGATTCCTATGTCCAGGTGCCTAAGGATACACTGACAAAGGGTCAGCAGTGCTACTTTGCCATCGGCTCGAAGGCTAAGTTTGCTGACGACGGCAGCGGTGATACCACTTACAGCAACCTGCTGTGCTTTGGCTCGGAGTACCTGCTCCAGTCGAATATACTTTCGGCTCAGCAGTACGGCAACAGTGAGTATTTCTTCAGCGTGATCAATGGCCTGACCCATAAGACCGACGGTATCTTCATCAAGCCAAAGACCATCAAGGGCACAGCATTTGATATCGACCAGAGCACTAAGAGCAGACTGATGTGGACATTCATCATCATCATACCCGTTGCAGTGCTGGCTGTGGGACTTGTTGTATGGTTAAGGAGAAAGAATAAGTAATGAACAGTAAGGTACAGGGCGTTATCGTCTGCGGTGTTATTGCGGCAAGTCTGGCAGGAATGCTGGTATTTCTCAATAAAACAGGCGGCGATGATAAAAAGGAAGAGAGCTCGGCTGCGGATTCAGCAGCTTTTTCCGAGGCAGAGGCTGAGCACTATTATGTGCTCGACCGTGACGAGGCTGATATAACAGCAGTCACAGCCGTAAATGAGGCGGGCGGCTTCACACTGGACAAGCCCGCATCGGGCAAGAGCTCGTGGACGATAGAGGAGATAACCTCCATCAACCAGAATAAGACGCTGATAGATGACGTCATATCAAAGTGCGGACTTCTTGAAGCTTCAAAAATTGCCGAAGAGGACGCTTCGGAGCTTGCCAAATACGGTCTTGACGAACCGCTTGCAAGCTTCACGGTAAGCTATAATGACGGCAGCAGCAAGACGGTGCTGGTGGGCGATACAGCCCCCGATACAAAGTACAGCTATGTCAAGCTGGAGGACAGCAGCACAGTTTATATGATGCTGAATGTGAGACTCAGCCATTTTATCGGCGGCGCAAACGAGTTTGCTGCACTCACACTGATACCCAAACCTGCAAGTGATGCTGAGTGGCCCGATTACGGCAAGGAGACCATCACCCGCTCAGACTGGGACTATCAGGTGGTATTCGAGAATGACCCGAAGGATATCGAAGGCATGCTTTCCAGCCAGGTGATAAGTGAGCCCATATTTGCATATCTTAACATTACGGGCTCCAGCGAAGTCACCCACGGCATGTGGGGACTGACAGCGTCCGCTTGTGAATGCGTTGCACCAAGCGACGAACAGCTGAAGGGATACGGGCTCGATGAACCGAGATGCACAGTCACCCTTAAAGGCGATGATTATGACTATAAGCTGAAGGTGGGCGGTGAAGCTTTCGACCCCACTGTTGCAGAGCAGGATACACCCGTGCTGCTGGGCTATTACTGCACCATCGAAGGTGTGACAGGCTGCAATGCGGTATATGTTATCCCCGAAGCAAGCCTGCCGTGGATAAATTTCAAGATAGAGGAAGTCATATCAAACCTGATGACTACCAACTATCTGGTAGACCTGGCAGAGATGTCCATAGAATTTGACGGCGAGAAAACGGTGTATGAAATGACCACCAACGGCGGCAGCACCGATACCGATGAAAACGGCAAGGCGGCAGATGTCACCGCAGTTACCTCTGACGGCAAGGATATAGATGTTTACGAGTATAAGAGCCTTTATCAGTATATCATGTCATGCCCGACCAACGAGATCTGCTTTGATGACCCTGAGGGAGAAGCTCAGGTAGTTATCAGAGAGACACGCAAGGACGGCGGAGAGGACGTCATCGAGCTTTACAAGGATACCGCAAGACGCTATGTCGTCAAGCTGAACGGCAAAACTTCTTTCAGGATCCAGAGTACATGGGTAGATAACCTGAAGACCAATATGGAGAACCTGAAAAACGGCAAGAAGGTAAATGATACCTATTAACGAGACCTAGACAGAAAGGCGGAGAAGAACAATGAGCGAAAACAATAAGTTTTTTACCTATAAGGGACTGCCGCTGGTAAGAAAAGGCAACCAGCTTTACTATGGCAATATGTATGACGATTTCGTAGTCTGGATGGAGATCAAGAGTACCAAAAAGGTCGGTGATCTTGAAGTTGCTGACAAGGTGAAGATAAGGAAGATGTCCACCGACATCAGCAAGCCCGCCATCGATAAGCAGGCAGATACCGATAGTCTTTACGAGGCACTTGATATAGCCTGCGCATGGCTGAAGGTCAAGGCATGATACCGTAAAGTGTCAGACTATAAAATTCGGCGGAGATCATGGCATGGTCTCCGCTTTTCAGGAGTAACAGATGGAATATGTGAACATCGGCGGTGTCACCGTCGAAAAAACTGCCGCACTGGCGCCTATGGCGTCGGTGGCAGATAAATCATACAGGCTGCTGTGCAAAGAGTTCGGTGCTGCGTACATGGTCAGCGAGATGATATCATCTAAGGGGCTGTGCTACGGTGACCGCAAAACAGGCGAACTCTGCGAGATAGAACCGCAGGAGAGACCCTATGCCTTGCAGATATTCGGTGAGGATCCCTACTTCATGGGCAAGGCGGCTTACCTGCTTGGGGAATATAAGCCCGATATCATCGATATCAATATGGGCTGCCCCGTGCCAAAGATAGTCGGCAACGGTTCAGGTTCGGCACTGATGAAGGATATACCCCGTGCGG
>CAMNMO010000174.1 GCA_946544695.1 uncultured Ruminococcus sp.
CCTGTTTCGCATTTCTCGGGTAGGGTGGGGGCTTTTTCAATTCATAATTCATAATTATCGGCAGGGAGAACACGGAGCTGAGTAAAGCAAAAAAGCGAAATGGGGACGCTTTGTTTCTTTGGCATGTCTTTTTCATTTTGCTTGTTTTTTTATCTTGCCTTCCATCAGTAAGATAATGGGAAATGTAATATCGCTCTCCTTGATTTTTATGCCGTTTTGTGGTATAATGAATTATTCTATTACCCCGCTTCTTTTGTTTCTTGACTGCGGGTCTTTCAGGTGATTGTTTATGAGCGCTTTCGTTGAATTCGATAATGTTAAAAAGGTCTATAAAACAGGTGAGGTCGAGATCCATGCCCTCAAAAATGCTACCTTCCAAATCGAAAAAGGTGAGTTCTGCGTCATTGTCGGCGCTTCGGGTGCAGGCAAGACCACTATACTGAATATTCTCGGCGGTATGGATACCCTCTCATCGGGCAGCGTCAAGCTTGATGGCAGAGAGATATCTTCTCTCGGTAAAAAGGAACTTACTGCGTACAGACGATATGATATCGGTTTTGTGTTCCAGTTCTACAACCTCGTTCAGAACCTTACCGCTAAGGAGAATGTGGAACTTGCTGCACAGATCTGCAAAGACCCCCTCGATGCTGAGGAGGTGCTTAGGCAGGTCGGGCTGGGCGAACGTATGAAAAATTTCCCCGCACAGCTTTCGGGCGGTGAACAGCAGCGTGTTGCGATAGCAAGGGCGCTCGCCAAAAACCCGAAGCTTCTGCTGTGCGATGAACCCACAGGCGCACTTGATTACAACACGGGCAAGGCTGTGCTGAAACTCTTGCAGGATACCTGCCGCAAAAAGGGCATGACAGTTGTGGTCATCACCCACAACTCAGCACTGGCTGCTATGGCTGACAGGATAATAACAGTCAAAAGCGGCATGGTGGAAAGCATGCGCATCAATACCGAGATAGTCGATGTGGAAAACATCGAGTGGTGACGGCGCATGAGGTCAAAGCTGAAAATATCCGCACTGCGTGATATAAAAAGTACCTTCGGGCGGTTCGCTGCCATACTTGCCATAATCGCACTGGGCGTAGGCTTTTTCTCGGGGGTGAAGATCACCACACCTGCTATGGTGGGCACCATCGGCGGGTTTATGACAAAGCAGCAGCTGTTCGATTACCGCATCATCTCGACTCTCGGGTGGGAGGAAGAAGATGTGGCTGCGCTGCGTGGGCGTCGGGACGTCCGTGCGGCTGAGGGTGCTTACGCCCTTGACCTGCTTGTAAATGACAGCAGCGGTGAGGAACTGGTGTTCAAGACACATTCGCTGACTGACGGCGTGAATGTCCCCATGCTGCTTGACGGCAGGTATCCCGAGAATGAGGGAGAAGTGCTGATAGACGGCAAAACTGCCTACAAGGTGGGGGACAGCTTCACTGTGGCTGAGGGCAACACCGATGACACGAAGGACAGCTTCATTCCCCGCAAGCTTACTGTGGTGGGCAGGATATATGCACCCAATTACGTGCATTTTGAGCGTGGCACCACCACTCTCGGCAGCGGTTCGGTAAAGGGTTATTTTTATCTGGACAAAAGCGCCTTTGATATGAAGGCTTACAGTGAACTGTACATAAAACTGGACCATGAGCTGGGCGTGTATACCGATGAGTACAAGGACTACATGGCGGCGCATGATGATGACTGGGAAAAAGCTGCCGAAGAACAGGCTGACAGGCGGTATGACAGGGTGGTATCCGAAGCTGAGGACGAACTTGCCGACGGCAGGAAAGAGCTGGAAGATGCCAGGAGCGAGGGTCAGCAGGAGCTTGACGATGCGAGGGCAGAGCTCGATGATGCGAAGGCTGAGCTTGACGATGCCGCAAAGGAGCTGGAGAAAGCCGAAAAGGACATAGCCGACGGCGAGAAGGAACTGGCTGACAACGAGAAGAAGCTGGCTGATGCCAAAAAGACCCTTGATGACACCGAAGTCACGCTGGCGGGCGGCAAGGCACAGCTTGACAGTGCGGCGGCGCAGCTGGCGGCGAGCAAATCAGAGATAGATAAAAATGAGGCGCAGCTGGCAGAGGGCGAGAAAGCCCTTGCTTCGGCGCAGGCACAGTTAGATGAGGGCTATGCGCAGCTGGCGGCGGGTCAGGACGAGATAGATGCGAACAGGCAGGCGCTTGAAGTTCAGTATGCGCAGTTCATGGAGCAGTACGGGCAGTATCTTGATATGGCTGACATGCTTCCGCCCGAGCAGGCAGCTGCTGTGACGGGTGGAAAGTCGCAGATAGATGCGGGCAGTGCAGAGCTTGACAAAGCGCAGGCAGCCCTCGATGCAAAGAAGGCAGAGCTTGCACCTGCGCAGGCACAGCTCGATGAGCAGCGTGCGCAGCTTGCTGAGGGCAGGGCAAAGCTGGAAGCGGGCAAGGCGCAGTACGCTCAGGGATATGCGCAGTATCAGGCATCGCTGGGGCAGTACGATTCGGGCAAAGCGCAGTATGACAAGGGCAGGCGTGACTACGAGGACGGCGTGAAGAAGCTGGCTGACGGCAGGGAAAAACTGGAAAAAGGCAAACAGGAATACGAGGACGGCAAGGCTGAGTACGAGGACGGTCTCAAAAAATATGAGGACGGCGAGGAAGAATATCAGGACGGGCTGACCTCATTCGATGAGGAGATAGCTAAGGCGGAGCAGGAGCTTGCGGACGGCGAGCAGGAGCTGCGTGACTTGAAAAAGCCCGATGTTTTCCTGCTTGATCGAAACACCAACATCGGCTATGCCTGCTTTGAGAACGACTCTGAGATAGTCGGGCAGGTGGCAAGGGTGTTCCCCATATTCTTCATACTGGTGGCTGCACTGGTATGCATGACTACCATGAGCCGCATGGTGGAGGAGCGCCGCACACAGATAGGCACGCTGAAAGCGCTGGGCTATTCAGAGTGGGCGATAATGGGCAAGTTCACATTCTATGCGGGCAGCGCCGCTGTGCTGGGCTGCGTGCTGGGCTACGGGGTAGGCACGGTGCTTTTCCCGAAGGTTATATGGATGACCTACAAGCTCATGTATATCGAGATGGATATAGATTACCTGTTCGATGTGAAGCTGGCTGCCATCGCTGTTGCAGTGGCGACTGCATGCTCGGTGGGGGCTGCATGGCTGTCATGCAGGTATGAGCTCAGTGAGACTGCCGCAGGGCTGATGCGCCCCAAGGCACCTAAGGCGGGCAAGCGTGTGCTGCTCGAAAGGCTGCCGTTTATCTGGAACAGGATGAAGTTTTTGCACAAAGTCACCATACGCAACATCTTCCGTTACAAGAAGCGTTTCTTCATGATGATAGTGGGCATAAGCGGCTGCACTGCGCTGCTGCTGACAGGCTTCGGCATAAAGGATTCGGTGGCAGGCTTTGCTGAGGTGCAGTATGAGGAGATAGTCACTGCCGATGCGTCAATAGATTTCAACAGCGGCGAAAACGGCGGCATGCCGCAGGAAGTGTCCCGAAAACTGGACGACATGGGTGCGAAGTATGCCTGCATATATACGGGTGCGTGGGACCTGGTGAAAAAGGACACTGTCAAGAGCATAACGCTGATGGCGCCCGATGATTTTGCCGACCTTGAGGGCAGCATGAATTTCATTGACACCGAAGGAGCGCCCGTTGCACCGCCCGCTGAGGACGAAGCGATAGTCGGCATAAGCATTGCCGAGCGCTATAACGTCAGGGCGGGGGACGAGATAACTCTGCGTGACGAGGATATGCGGGTGATGAAGTTCAGGGTGGCTGCCATATTCGACAACCATGTCTACAACTACATCTTCGTGCCGAGAGCATCGGTGGAAAAACAGCTTGGCGAAACTGCGGGGCTGAATGAAGCATACGTCATTTTCAGAGACGGCGAGGACGTTCACAAGGCGCAGACAGCCATAGGCAAGCTTGATGATGTGACCAACGTCACACTTTATCAGGATCTTAAAAAACGCCTGACAGATTCCATGAGCAGCCTTGACTACGTGGTGCTGCTGGTCATAGTAAGTGCGGCGGGACTGGCTTTCATCGTGCTTTACAACCTGACCAACATAAACATCACCGAGCGTGAGCGTGAGATAGCCACAATAAAGGTGCTGGGCTTTTTCAGGAATGAGACTGCGGCTTACGTGCTGAGGGAGAACATCTTCCTGACGGGTATAGGCATAGCTGTGGGTCTGGGACTGGGCGTGCTGCTGCACCGTTTTGTGATGGCGCAGATAGTGGTGGACATGGTGAGCTTCAAGGTGCGCATACTGCCCATGAGTTTCGTATACAGCGTGGCGCTGACATTCCTGTTCAACATCGGCGTGAATGCAGTGATGAGCAGCAAGCTGGAAAAGATAAATATGGCGGAAAGTCTGAAATCGGTGGAATAAACAAAAAGCAATATCGGTTCGGGGGCATAGCCCGCACAAGGTCTATTATAAGTGTGACGAACGGACGACTGTAAAGATACAAAATTAGTTTAGGGGGAATACCTTATGGCAATACTTGACTGGAACGAATATCTTGAAAAGGCGGCGCAGGTGAACGCTGAGGGAGCTGTGCTGCTTGAAAACAACGGCGTGTTCCCGCTTGACCGCAGCAAGGAGACTGCTGTGTTCGGGCGGATACAGCTGAGCTATTACAAGAGCGGCACAGGCTCGGGCGGCATGGTCAACGTGGAAAAGGTGACAGGCATTGTTGACGGTCTGCTGGAGGCAGGTGCGAAGCTGAACGAAAAGGTCTTGCAGACCTACCGTGACTGGGTGAGCGAACACCCCTACGACTACGGCGAGGGCTGGGGCGGCGAGCCCTGGTGTCAGCAGGAGATGCCTTTGGATGACGCACTGGCGGCTGAGGCTGCAAAGACATCTGATACGGCACTGGTAATAATAGGCAGGACTGCGGGCGAGGAGCAGGACAACCGCTGCGCTGATGGCTCGTATCTGCTGAGTGCCGATGAAAAGGCGATGATGGGCACCGTCAGGAAGCATTTCAGGAAAATGGCTGTGCTGCTGAATGTGGGCAATATAATCGACATGAGCTTTGTGGACGAGTTTGCGCCAGATGCTGTCATCTATCTGTGGCAGGGCGGCATGACGGGCGGCACGGGTGCTGCAAGGGTGCTGCTGGGCGATGTATCTCCGAGCGGCTGTCTGCCCGACACCATAGCTTATGACATAAGCGACTATCCCTCTGACAAGTATTTCCATGACCGTGACCGCAACTTCTATGTTGAGGATATATTTGTGGGTTACAGGTATTTCGATACCTTTGCGGGCGACAGGGTGCGCTATCGGTTCGGGTACGGTCTTTCATACACTAAATTCGATATGCAGGTACGCTCCCGTGAGAAAACTGCTGACGGCATGCGCTACACCATAACGGTAACAAACAGCGGCAGGGCGGCTGGCAAGGACACTGTGATGCTGTTCTGCAAATACTGTGATGTCCCTGAGAACGGCATATCTCTGCCCGACAAGGTGCTTTGCGGCTTTGAAAAAACAGGGGAACTGGCACCGTCGCAGTCTCAGGATATCACCATTGAGCTGAAACTGCGTGACATAGCTGTTTATGACGATTCGGGCATAACGGGGCACAAAAACTGCCTGCTGCTGCCCGAGAACACAAGGTTCCTTATATGCGCTGCGGGGCTGGGGGCTGACGGACTTTATCCCATAGATGACTTTGAGGCGGGCTTCTTCTTCGGTGAAGATGCACCTGTTATCGAACAGCTTGAACAGGCGCTGGCACCTGTGACAGAGTTTGAAAGAATGGAAAGGCAGGGCGACAAGCTCGTTTACCGCAAGGTGCCTGTGTCTCAGGTGGACGAGGAGGCACGCAGGGCTGCGGATATCCCCGATGAGATACCTTTTTCGGGCGACAGGGGCATACGCCTTTGCGATGTGGCAGAGGGCAGGAACAGCCTTGACGAGTTCATAGCGCAGCTTGATGACGATGCGCTCAACTGTCTTGTACGTGGCGAGGGCATGTGTTCGCCTAAGGTGACACCGGGCACAGCTGCGGCATTCGGCGGTGTGGCAGACTGTCTCACAGCCTTCGGCATACCTGCGGGCTGCTGTTCCGACGGACCTTCGGGCATGAGACTTGATGTGGGCACGAAGGCATTCAGTCTGCCTAACGGAACGCTCATCGCATCGACCTTCAACAAGCCGCTGATAACCGAGCTTTTCACGCTGCTGGGACTG
>CAMNMO010000175.1 GCA_946544695.1 uncultured Ruminococcus sp.
TTATGAACTGTGGAAGGACACAGGCAACACACGCATGACCATCACAGGCGGGGGATCTTTTTCCTGTGAGTGGAGCAACATCAACAACTGTTTGTTCCGCAAGGGTCAAAAGTTCGACTGCACACAGACCTATCAGCAGTTAGGCGATATTGCGATCGATTATGCAGTGGATTTTCAGCCGAACGGTAACTCGTATATGTGCGTTTACGGCTGGACAAGAAACCCTCTTGTTGAGTATTATATCGTAGAATCCTGGGGCGACTGGCGTCCGCCCGGACAGTCCTACTCCCTCGGTACCGTTTATACCGACGGCGGAGCTTACGACATCTATAAGACGACCAGATACAACCAGCCGTCCATCGACGGTGACACCACTTTTGACCAGTACTGGAGCGTCCGCCAGAGCAAGCCACAGGGCAACGGAAGCTATATCGAAGGTACGATCAGTGTTTCCGAGCACTTCAAGGCTTGGGAAAAGGCTGGACTCAGAATGGGCAAAATGTACGAGGTAGCACTCAATATCGAGGGTTACAGGTCCAGCGGCAAGGCTACCGTTTACGGCAATAACCTTAGGATAGGCAAGAGCGCAAACAACAACAATAACGGTAACAACGGCAATAACAACAACGGCAGCAATGGTAACAACGGTACAAGTTCTCCCGCACTGGAGGGCACTCTCTACACAGGTACTTTCGAGAGCGGCACCGATTACTGGAAGGGCAGAGGCAGTGCTAACGCAGCTTCCTCGTCCTCAAAGGCTTACGAAGGCAGCAAGTCGCTGTACATCAGCGGCAGACAGCAGAACTGGAACGGCGCTGAACTGGCACTTGACGGCACTTATTTCAAGGCAGGCAATGCATACAGCTTCAGCACGATGGTGATGCCCACAAGCTCGGCCACCGTTCAGCTTTCCATGCAGTATGACCAGAACGGCAGCACAAAGTATGCTCAGGTGGCTTCTGCAAAGGCTGACAGCGGCAAGTGGACCAAGCTGGAAAATTCCAGCTTCACCATTCCTTCAGGGGCTTCCAACTGCGTGCTTTACGTTGAAGCACCCGACAGCCTGACAGATATCTGCGTTGACAGAGCTATCTGTGCTAACGCAGGCTACAAGGCTGCTGACAGTTCTTCCAACAACAGCAGCTCTTCTGACAATAACGGAAACAACGATCCCGTCAACAGCAACACAGGCAGCAATGCTTCTGCTGAAACAGGCAACCTGTTCACAAGCACTTTTGAGAACGGTACCGATCACTGGAAGGGCAGAGGAAATGCAAGCGCAGTTTCTTCTTCCTCAAAGGCTTATGCAGGCAGCAAGTCGCTGTACATAAGCGGCAGACAGCAGAACTGGAACGGCGCCGAGATAGCCCTTGACAGCAACTATTTCAAGGCGGGCAGCACCTACGGTTTCAGCACCGAGGTAATGCAGAACAGCGGCAGCCAGACCACAGTTCAGCTTTCCATGCAGTATGACCAGAACGGCAGCACCAGGTATGCACAGGTAGCTTCCGCAAAGGTCGCAAGCGGCAAGTGGACCAAGCTTGAAAACAAGGGATATACCATTCCCGCAGGCGCAACCAACTGCGTGCTCTACGTTGAAGCTCCCGACAGCCTTACCGATCTTTACATAGACCAGGCAACAGGCAGCACAGCAGGTGCTTCCGAAAGCAGCAATTCTCAGCCTCAGACCACAAACGGTTATTATGTCGATCCCTCGAAGCCTATGGTAGCCATATCCTTCGATGACGGCACAAGCCCAAGCAACAGCGGTTACAGGATAATAGATGCGCTGGCAGACAATGATTTCCGTGCAACATTCTTCTATGTTGGTGACTGGATAAACTCTCCTGATGAGGTGCGTTATGCAGACAGCAAGGGTATGGAGATAGCAAACCATACCACCACACACCCCGATCTGACTCAGAGAGATCAGCAGCAGATCCGCAGTGAGTTCGATACCACTTACAACAAGCTGAAGAACATCATCGGCAAAGAGCCTTCCAAGCTCCTCAGACTGCCCTATCTGTCATCTAACCGGCAGGTACAGCAGGCACTGTACGATGTACCGATGATAACCTGCTCCATCGACACCAGAGACTGGGACAATGCTTCCGCAGACCAGATAGTATGGACTATCCAGAATGCAGCAAACAACGGTTCACTGGACGGTGCGATAGTTCTCTGCCACGAGACCAAGACCACCACAGCAGACGCTATGGAAAGAGTTCTTCCCTGGCTCAGGCAGAACGGCTACCAGGTAGTTACAGTTACCGATATGTTCGCAGCAAAGGGCAAGACTCTCAGCGGCGGTCAGGTATACTCAAAGGCAAGCTGACAGCTGAATGACATCTTTTTCGGGACAAAGTGCGTGCCCCGATATCATACCCGACACTTTCAAAAGAGGTGTCGGGTACTTTTTTGCAAAAAACAGCACCCCGCATTTGTGCGGGGTGCTGCAAGCCGTATCATTGTTTGTTGTTGTTCTGCATTTTCAGCTTGGTCATCTTGTAAACGAATATCTCTGTTGCGATTATCACGATGACCGCCACCGCCGCTATGACGATGATAAGCACTGTTCTTGAACTCATGCCCGAACTGTTCTGTTCGGTGTTTTCTTTGCTTTCGGTGTCCTTTGAGACTTTCTCGTCCTTTTCTGCGCTTTCAGACTTGCTGTTCTTTGCCTTGCTTTCTTTGGCGGTCTTTTCAGCCTTCTCCTCATCGTAGGTGGACTTTTCGGCAGACTCTGCGCCGCCGCCGTCATTCTCTTTGCCTATATCCTTGCCGCCCTCACCCGGTTCTATCTCTGCATTCAGTGCAGAATAAGCAGTCAGCCATGCAAGGGAAGCGTTCCAGTTTATGGTGCATTCGTTTACGCTCCAGGCTTCTATGTGGTCAACGTAGCATTTCTGCGGTGCTACCTCGCCTTTCTTCCAGCCCATGCCCCTTACCCACGGGTCCTGCATGCCCGAGTTTGGTCCGCCTGCCAGAACTCCGCAGGGCGCTTTCGGGAATTTGTCATCTATCTGGTTTGACCACCACCTGTGGTGGGGGTTTTCGGTGGTGTGTGTGCCGTAGCCCGTAACGTATGAATAGTCCATCGCATTTCTTCCCAGCAGATAGTCAAGTCCCTGCAATGCGCCGTTTGCATAAACGTCATCATCATCGTTCATGACCGATGCCAAAGCCAGAACTATGGCGTTGTCTGCCACGAAGGAATTTGAGCCCCAGAGGTAGCCCTTGTCACTGTCGTTGTAGCTGAGTGTGCTTTGCGCATAGGGCAGACCGTAGCCCTGTTTTTCCTCAGCCTTTATGTAGAAGTCTGCCGCCTTTTTCAGAGACTCCAAAGCCTTGTCGCTGTCATCGAAGCTGTCCTCGTTGAGAAGTGCCGTGAATGTTCCCAGTGCCGCAGTGTTGCCCCAGTCGAAGGTACCCACGCTGTCAACACTCTCGCCGCTGCCAAGAGATACGGGCACTGCCATGTAGTATTCCGAATCCTTTGCATCATCAAGGTAGTCACTGTCAGCTGTTGCGGCATAAAGTTCCATAGCCGCCCAGTAAAATTCATCGCTCACATCATTGTCGCCGTAAGCGCCGCCGCCCACGCTTTCATCGAGGGGCGCATACATGTCGGGGTGCTTTTTTGCTGCCGCATAAGCTTTTTCTGCCGCATCGAGACACTCATCTGCAAAGTCGCCGTCAAGCTCCTGCCAAAGCCTTGCAGACTGTGCTGCACATGCCGCAAGGTTCAGTGTTGCCGCTGTTGTGGGCGGCTTGATTATCCTTTTCTTGTCATCGTCGGCAGGCGCAACGCCCAGACCTGTCCATGTCTCGTCGTGTGCCTTGTGGTATGCCATGCCCGAATAGTCGCCGCCGTCTATCTGCATTTTCAGCATCCACTCCATCTCCCACCTTGCTTCGTCAAGCAGGTCGGGCAGACCGTTGCCGCTTTCGGGAATGTTCATCGAGCCGTCGGCAAATATCTCGCCGTTATCGGTGTATTCAAAAAACTCGTAAAGGTCCTGAAGCATCCACAGCGAAAGTCCGCCGTTTACCGTGTATTTGCCGTGGTCGCCCGCATCATACCAGCCTCCTGTCACATCGACAGTGCCGCTTGTGCCGCTGTAACCCCAGGTGTGCTGTATCTCGGCATCGTCGGATACATGACCTGCTGCACGGGCAAGGTCGTCCTTGTCGCCCGAACTAATATACTCGCTTTCTATCTCGATGCCGCTGCGGTTCTGGTAGAAGTAGTTGAGCGAATCGTAAAGCAGTGCTGAATAGTCACTGACCTCGTCTTTGCCAAACACCCTGAACTCACGGCTTTCAGCGCCGTTGTCAGCTTTTATGAAGAACGTGCCGCTCTCATCAAGGTCGGAAAAATCAATGATGTGCACCGTATCCTCTGAGTCCTCATCATACCCGAAGTATTCGCTTTTGCCCTCATAAACGGTGTCGCCCGACTCATCGATGACCTCAAAGCCCACCTCGTCCTCATCGGTACAAAGCAGTGTGGCTTTCTTTTCACGCCCTGCAAAGTAGCCCACCTGATTTGTGAGTATGTCAGCCCTCTGCCATACTTCGGGGAACTGATAGTCGTTATCATTGCTTGTCATGTCCACCAGCGACATGTTGTCAAAGGTTATCTCAGTGCCCGCAGGGAAGCATCCCCCGGGGGTGTACTGTCCGTCACCGCCCAGATGGAAAGCCCATTCAGCCACATCTATCGACTGACCTGCCGTGAAAGTCAGGTCTACCTTTTTGGTCTCTTTGGCATTTATCTGTATGGGGTCCCATGTCTGGTCAAGGTCGCCGCCGTTGGACATGTTGTGCCATACCTCCACATCGCCGTCAAGGTTGCCTATCTTTGTGTAATACTTGCCGCTTTTTGAAGGCGTTATCTCGTAAGTCACCCTGTACTGATGACCCGCAACTATTTTCAGCCCCCTGTGGCGGAACTGACAGTCCCACCTGTCCTCACCGCCGTTTGAAGCGCCGCCGGGGTTGACTATCGTTATCTTGTATACGCCGTCGTCTATCTCGAAATCCATCTTGCCTGTGGTGGATTCGCAGATGTGCCACGGCAGTCCCACACCGTCATCAAAATCCGTCTGACCCAGCTGCTGTCCCGCAAAGCCGCATATAGGCATCATGCAGTTGACCGCCAGCACAGCGGCAGCTGCGGCAGACATTATCCGCCCTATTATCCTTTTTGACATTATGATATACCTCCGTTATCCTCACCGACCTGCACAAGCCCGACCCGTGAGTAATGGCAAACTTTACATATTCTCATGCCGTTTACCGTATATACCCTATTTCATCACGATATTGATTATAGCACATTCCCGCACCTTTTTCAATCCCGCAGACGGATTTTTTATCGGCTGAGGCAGTTTAGGTCTGCCGTTATCGAAAAAACTGACACCAGCCTATTGACATCGTGTCAGAATACTGTTATAATAACCATAAAAGTAAATATGGCTGTCCCTTTAAAACCGCCTGACGATGAACATTTTTTGTTGCCCCGCCGAAGGAATGACCATATATAGAAATGAAGTGTTTATATGAAAGCTTTTTTGAGAGAACATAAGGTCGTGAGAGTTTTGTTTACAGTAGTTGTCATCATAATTGCAGTTATTGCATTCGCACTGATATTCATGCGTGCCTGCCCTGTGTTCGGCGGCAGACCCACAAGTTCCGACCGTAAGGATTATGCTGCCCGTGCTGACGGGTATTTTGACGGCAGGCATTTTAATTACCCGACTGAGTGGGAACTTGATGGAGTCAGCGCCAATAACAAGGTATCAAAAAAAGGCACGGTGCCAAAGGAAAGTCTGCCTGTGATGACGCCCGACTTCTCATCTGCCGTACCCGATGATGTGGTGGTCACATGGCTGGGTCATGCATCATCGCTGATACAGATGGGCGGCAGAAATATCCTCATCGACCCTGTTTTCAGCAAGCGTTCATCGCCCGTGCAGTGGGCAGGACCTTCCAGGTTCACCGAACCTTCCGTAACGGTCGATGATCTGCCCCACATAGATGCTGTGCTGATAACCCACGACCATTACGACCACCTTGATATGGCTTCCATCAAAGCCCTTGAAAGCAAGACCGACCGCTACATAGTGCCGCTGGGGATAGACAAGCACATCACCCGCTGGATAGGTGATGACAGCAAGGTGCAGAATACGGCATG
>CAMNMO010000176.1 GCA_946544695.1 uncultured Ruminococcus sp.
ATGCAGTACGGTGACGGAGTTGAGTTGGTCGCTCCTGCAAAGGAAAGGGCTGAGTATCTGAATGAGGTCAGAAAAATGCTCGGTGCGTATCCTGAGTTTGCAGTATAGAACAGTGTGAGTGTTGTTAGGCAACACTTAGGTTGACATACGTTTCAAATAGCTGTATAATACTAACAGAAAAAACTTGAATAATTATATTATTCATTTTTTTCTTGACCAGGTGTTTTGGATTTGGTATACTTGTGTTAAATTGATTTATAGAAAGGTGAGAAACTTGTGTATGATAAAAAATAAAGATAGTACATTTTATGAAGAACTTACTGACAGTATATCTGAACTCGGTATTAATTGTTCAGAACTTCATAGGTATTTAACTGAACATACCGAAAATGATGATAAAATATCATATGGAAAATTCAAGAGAATGATTGACGAAGGCAAGGGATTAAGTGAGACCGAAAAGGAGATCATTCAAGAATATGTTCACAGCAAGCGTTATTATAAAGGATATGAACATATAAGAGCCGATATGTTTTGTAAACTGTTTAATGATCTGTTTAATGAGTTCGGCTGTAATCAGGATAGATTTGAGGAAGAGTCCGGCATTAACCAGAGCAAAGTAAGCAGAGCCATGAACTTAAAGAAACCGTATAATCTGTCTGTTCAAGAGCAATATGTTATTCTGATGCTTTTTCTAAAGAAATGTCAGAGAGAGAATGATTCTGTTATGTTTGACCCTGCAAATGTGTACGAAGTGCATTATAAACGTGCAAAAGAGTTATACCGTATCCTTAATGGGAACACATACATATTTGATTCATATATGAATTTACAGGGAAAGTATCAGTATTCAGATAGGAATATTCTTGATATTCTGATTGATGACTATATTTTGGATCTTAAAAAAGACGATCAGGAGACGATTCTTGAATTGCCGTTTGCTTTCTTTGATACTCTGCTTAATGCACAGTTTGTTGATGATTGGGTAATATATGATAATCAATTGGAACTGATAGAGTTTTTCAGAAGTCTGCCCGATGACAAGAGAGAATCATTTCAGTATGACCTTGAACGTTTATGCTTTGAATCGGGTCTTTTCACTTATAGTGACGGATTCATGTTTGATATTGTCACACAAAAGAGAAAAATGATCAGTAAGGCAAGAGAAAAAGGAATTGAAGATCCGTCTGGTATTATAAAGCGTTCAGCATATCCGTTCTTAAATTATCCTAATTTGGGTGCTGAAAAATCTAATGCTGTTTCAAATACTCAGTATGATCCTGATAAACAAAGAAAGCGCTTTGAACAGGTCATACTTGATTTTATACAGTTTGATATTAAAGAGTATCCTGCCCATGAAGGTCAATCGCTGATAGACCGAATAATTGACGGGATAACTTACAGGCTGAAAATGTCGCCTTTTGAGTGGCATTTGGATATGCTCAACTCTCTTTGCAATTCAAATAATCTTGGTGATGAGGTTCACCGTTTGATAGAAATAACAAAAAGACAATAATTGACTTAGTGCTGTTGTGATCTATGCAACAGCACTTTTTTGTTTTTGAATATTTCTGAATGAAAAGCTTATTCTTGATTGTTTAGACTTTTATTTCGAGGTATGGTAAAATATAATCACCGCAAGGGACAAAGTGTTACAGACAGTAAGTCCCGAAAACAAAAAAACTGTTTAATGAGAACACAAATGGAGGTAGTTTACATGACATTCACAGAGAAACTCAGAAACCCAGAGGATATGGCAGACCGTCACCTTGTTGCTTTTATAGTACAGCTTGTAGTGATCATAGGAGTTATACTTGCTTTCTTCAAGCTGTTCATGGTGGTAGATGAATCCGCAGGTTATGGTTATCATCTTGATTCGGGGGATACATTTATATCCTCAGTGATGACTGCTCTAAGGGCTGAGGAAGGAGAAGAAAAGCTCCTTCGTGAGATCCCTACGCTTAATATGATAAAAGAAAATGTCACAACGGATAAGTTCATTGATATTGAAAACCACGGTCTGTGGCTTACCGAAAAACAGGACATTATGTTTTCATGTTACCTTGTAGGTATGATCTTTGCAAACATAATACTTGTCCTTTCAGGTGCCGGACCTATTTACAGGCGCATCAGATCCGTTCTGGGAGTTATCACGAGGGAAATGTGTCCCTTGTTTATTCTTGTTATCCCTTTCGGAATATGGGGATTTATTATGTGTGCAGTATTCTATGTAACGGGTTTTGTAAGTATTGTTACTGCACCTTTTGCACTTTTATATCACCTGATAATGGGAATCATTCAGACCGTATTAATGATAAAGGACAGATAACAGACGAATAGCAGAGGTATTGAAAAGGAGAAGTGATATTATGGCAGATACATACAGCACAGCAAATATGCTCCCGAAGAAGATGACGGTGGAGGACTGCAAGGGCAGCAGAGATGTTGACATCATCACACAGCAGTTCTCAAAGGCAAGGCTTTACCTTGTGGGCGAGATAGACCAGCGCATGGCTATGGACTTCATAACGGCTATGTCGGTGCTGGCTGATGAGGAAAGAGATGTGGAGATCATCATAAACAGCCCCGGGGGGGAGGTCTCGGCGGGACTGGTGATATACGATATTATTCAATCCTACAAAAACAGGATAACCATGTACTGCACAGGGCTTGCGGCGAGCATGGGGGCTGTCATTTTTGCAGGAGGACAGAAAGGACGGCGGTTCATTCTTCCCCATTCAAAGGTGATGATACATGAACCCCTCATAGCAGGCGGCATGGGCGGTTCGGCTACCACCATCGAAAAGACCGCACAGACGATACTTGAAACGAAGTCGGTTCTCAGCAAGATACTGTCCCACCACACGGGAAAGACAGTGGAGCAGATAAACGAAGCGACGGTCTTTGACAACTACATGAGTGCCGAAGAAGCCATAAAGTTCGGCATTTGCGACGATATAAGAAGCGCTTTCGGCAACTGAAAGAATGGAGAGCAAAGATATGGAAAATGAACAGATAATGATACAGAAACTTCTGAGCAGAGTTCCTTTTCTGAGCGAGGAAAACTGTCGTGAGATACTTCCGTACAGCACCTATGAAAGCAATATTGCCTATTACAGCGACCTTCAGAGGTGTGCAGAACTTCTGAAAAACAAATATAATGGCGAGGTGAACGGGCTTTGGTTTATCCGTGTGCCTGCGGTGGACGGCGGTGTGCAGACTATCGTGAGGACAAGAAGCAAACTTCCGACGCTAAAAGGACTCGAACTGTCAGCGGACTTAACAGCATACCCATTGAGGAATGGCTGGAGGACGAACAGGTATTTGCGGTATTTGATGACGAAAGATAAGGAGTGATGTTTAATGGTAAAAGATACGATCAGATACAACATAAGCAAGGCACACAATCTGGAGTGCGGTATTCTGCCGAACGGTGAGCTGTTTGAGCTTGACAGCGTGAAAACAAGGCTCAATAACAATATGGCGATACTTGGGGCATCGGGTGCGGGCAAGACAAGAAGCGTGGTGATACCGAATCTGCTTTCTGCCTGCGGAAGCTACATTGTGGCCGACCCGAAAGGGAATCTTCACAAGAAGTACGGAGATCACATGAAGCGGTACGGCTACAAGGTAGTTCATCTTGATTTCATTCACCCCGATAAGTCGGACAGGTACAATCCGCTGAACTATGTGCGAACGACCGATGACGTAATGAAACTGGCAGGACAGATAGTTTCCCTCGGTTACGGGGGCAAGTCAGCCACCAATGACCCCTTCTGGGAAAAGGCAGCGGAACTGCTGGTATCCTCGCTGATAGGCTACTTTATGGAGGGCGGTAAGGATATTGACAGGTCGATACACGGCATAGCCGAACTGCTTGCAAGGATAGACCCCACCGTCTACGAAGAAAGCGATTCCTGCGAGATAGATGAGATATTTGAGTCACACTCAAATGACTACTATTTCAGAAAGGGTGAAGAAAGCTGGGCTTATGCTCAGTACAAAAAGTTCAAGTCCACTGCTCCCCGTACTTTCGGGTGCGTGATAATCACATTGCAGTCGATGATAAGCGCCTTTGATTCGCTGGAAATGCGGGAGATGACCTCGGGAGAGGCACAGCTTGACCTGAAAGCCATAGGCAGGGAAAAAACGGCAGTCTTTCTGAGTATCAGCGACACCGACCGTTCAAAGGACACCATAGCGAATATCTTTTACAGCCAGGCGATGAACGAGCTTTGCAGTTATGCCGATGAGGAATGTGAGGACAGCAGACTTCCTGTGCCTGTGAGGTTCATTCTTGATGATTTCGGGACGAACTGCCGTATACACGGCTTTGAGAACATGATCTCAAATATCCGTTCAAGAGGTATTTCGGCTGTGTTGATATTGCAGTCGGAATCTCAGCTTGAAAAGGGCTACGGCGAGAGCAGCCACACCATTCTTGACAACTGCGACACCATAGCCTACATGGGCGGCAACGATGTTGAAACAGCAAGAATGGTCGCTGAACGGAGCAATCAGCCTTTGCACAAGATACTTGATATGCCCCTGGCTACAAACTGGGTGTTCCGCCGTGGTTCAGCGCCGAAGTTTTCCAAAACGGCTGATCTTTCGGAGTACCATGTGTTTATGAGCATATATCCGAGGAGGAGCAGATAAGAGGTAACATATCGGGGCTGAGTTAAGTTCAGCCCCGGTGATACTGACGATAATATGAGTAGGTGAGTTTATGAAGAAAGAATACAGACCTTCGGGAAGAACCGTGGAGGAGGTGCTGATGTCATCACGAGAAAGTTTTTTCAGGAAGAACGGACACTATGCCACCGAGGAGGAGGCTGTGAACCTGACAGAAGAAGTCCGCAAGGAGATACGGAGGGAAAGAGAGAAAAAAATGAGTGACTTTGCAGACAGCATAAAAGTGTCAGCGCCTGCTTTTACGAAAATAAAGCATATCAGCAGGAACAATGGTGAAGCACTTGAGGTGTCGGACTGGCGGTGTGAGTATATCGGCATGGTCGGTATATTAAGGCTATATATGATAGCTGACGGTGAATACAAGGGATACTGTACAGCTGAATTTGCTGGTATGTACAGGCTTGAAACAAGTCTTGGTATACCTGAGACAGTTTCCAACAGCATAAAGCTGACAACGAAAAATTCGGTGTATGAATTTGGACTGATAGACACACCTATAAAAGAAAGCAATGATAAATAAAAGGAGAAGAAAGTTATGAACGAAAAGAAGAAATACGAAGAAATGGACGCTATGGAGCTTTACAATGAATACTCAAAGATACAGAACAAGCTGACTGACCACCGCAAGGCAACAGGCGGTGAAAAACTGCTGAATAGAATACTGTTTTTTATGTTCATCTGGACAACTATCGGCTCGGTGCTTATAACCGTAATCATTTTCAAGGTAAACACCGTTTCTTCTTCACTGGCAAACGTTGTGGGAACTGTACTCTGGCTCGGGTGGGTATATCTGTATTTTGTAAGACCTCTTGTGCTGAGATATAAGATATGGAAGATTAGAAAGATAATGGAGAAAACATAAGTTTTTTAGATCGACTTTTTCTCTGATATGCAGTAAAATTGATATGTGATAATGTTTTTCGTAAAAGGAGGATACTTATGAGTGAGATCAACTACAAAGAAAAGTATGAATCAGCAATGGAAGAACTTTGGGTACTTATTGAAAGAAACCTTTATGCCTTCAACAGTTTTTCAGATTCCCTGAGAATGGAAGATGGCTTACAAGCACCTGAGAGCCACCCGGGTAATTTCTATGCTTATGCAGAACACCCCGATAATGAATACTTTATCTGTCTTGCTAACAGCCGTGATTCCGTTACAACATTATGCGAACTGTATAGCAATATTACGGACAAAAAATGTGCGATCCGTCTTAATAAAAGAGGATACCTGGAAATGGTCGAATATAAGTACATTGACGGTGAGTATTCTGAAAGCATTCTGCTTTCGGGCCGAGAGTGTGACGGTGTAGTATACAACAAGGGGTACTCTTTGGAAACTCATGGTTGTGGTTCTGTTGATGAGCTTAACAGTGAACTTGCCGCTATGGGTATCAGCAGCACTGCAAAGTCTATGCGTGACGGTGCTTATATCATCTTTGAGA
>CAMNMO010000177.1 GCA_946544695.1 uncultured Ruminococcus sp.
GATGACACCGCAGGCATGCAGCCCGCAGTCACCGAGCAGCCCGACACGACACTGGCCGAGCAGCCTGTTTATACAGATGACAGCACACAGTGGACGCAGACAGAAGCTCCCGTGCAGCAGACAGAGCCCGAGACTCAGTGGCAGCCCGAGCCTGAAACTCAGGTGCAGCCCGAGACCGATAACAGTCAGTATGACGATGGTCAGAGCTTTGATAACTACGATAATAACGGCGACTGGGAACAGGCGCCCGGCGGAGGTAATCTGATTGAATATTAAGAACCTGATGATGGAATATGACGTTATATTGGCTTCGGCTTCACCCAGAAGGAAAGAGCTGATGCAGCTTATATGCCCGGGTTTCAGGGTGATACCTGCCGACTGCGGCGAGGCTGTGCCCGAAGCGATGAACGCCAAAGACGTACCGGGATTCCTCTCGTATCAGAAGTGTGAGTGTATCTCGCAGGTCTATCAGAAGGCTGTGGTCATCGGCTGCGATACAGTTGTGACCACCGCTGACGGCATTATCCTCGGCAAACCTAAGGACGATAATGATGCAAAACGTATGCTGAGAATGCTTTCGGGCAAGATGCATACAGTAAATACAGGCGTCTCCATCAGCCATAACGGCCATATCGAAACATTTACCGAGACCACTAAGGTGTGGTTCAAGGAACTTACCGATGAGGAGATAGATGATTACGTCGCCACAGGCGAACCTATGGATAAGGCAGGCGCCTACGGCATACAGGGCGAAGGCACGCTGCTTGTGGATAAGATCGAGGGCGACTTCTTCAATGTGGTCGGTCTGCCTGTTTCTAAGCTTGCAGCCAAGCTGCATGAGATGCTGGATTGATTTTTGTATTATCGGCACTGCGCTTCATTATGAGGTGCGGTGCCTGTGTTTTTTCTCTGAGAATAACCAAGCGTTTTCTGCGCAAGCTATGGTTGAAGTGATCGCCGCACAGTCCCGGTGCCGTAATTTGTTAAAATTATGATTTAGCACTTGAAATAAGTGCGGAAATATGGTATGATATACTTATATAGTTATGTGCAGAGGAAAGGAACGCTATGGAACAGAGTAATTCGGTTATCAGAAAAAGACGTGTCAAAGCACAGCAGAATATGGTGACAGCACTTTGTCTTGCCTGCATGGTGTTTACTGTGTGCTGGTCGGTCTTCGCAGCGGTCACACAGCATCATAATGCAAAGCTGGCAGCGGCAGAAAAGAAGGTGTCTTCAAAGGCGGAAGTACCCGACTCTGCGGCGGAAGAAAGCTCTGCGGCAGAAGAAAGCTCCGAGGAGGAGACAAGTTCCTTTGCACCCTATTATACCGAGGACGATCACCCCTACGCCGTGCCGACCGATACTGCGGACGACCTGAGCGATGCGGTGTTCATAGGTGACAGCCGTACAGTCGGCATGATGAACAGCACGGATAAACCGCTGGCAACATTTATATGCGCCGTCGGTCTGAATATAGATACTGTGCTGACCTCCACCGATATCGTGCAGGGCGATGGTACTGTGGGAACACTTCAGCAGGCACTCAGCGGCAGGGAGTTTGGCAGAGTGTTCATAAGCTTCGGCACAAATGAGATGGGCTGGCCGTATATAGATACATTTGAGGAGCATTATACCGATATGGTCAAGACCATACAAAGCTATCAGCCAAACGCTGAGATATACCTGATAGGTATACTGCCCCTTGCGCAGTCGCAGGACTATGACGGTGATGCGGTCAACAACGAAAACGCCCGTACCTTTACAGCTTCTATCGAAAAGGTGGCAAATGAACTGGGCGTGCATTATCTCGACTGCTCCGAAGCGGTTGCGGACGAGAACGGATATCTGCCCGAGGAGGCTTCTCCCGACGGTATCCACATGACAGCTGATTACTGCCTGTACTGGCAGAATTATATAATCGACAATACGTAAAAGCAAGGATACGTCAAAAAAAGGAAAAGGTGAGTAAAATGAATTTCAAGAAAACACTGTGCATCATTCTGGCTGCTATGGCAATGACATGCGTCTGCGCTTCATGCGGCGATAAGGACACAAGCGATAACGGCGGCGATACCGCACAGACACAGACTGCTGTCGATGTTACCGCTACCGCTGATAAGCTCAAGAGCGAAATCGCTTTTGAGGACGACCTGGTAGAGTTCGACAGCGGCAAGATAGAGAAGATACTGGGCGTTGCCCCCGATGCTTACAAGACCGCTAAGGTGTATGTAAGCTCCACAGGCGCTACCCCCGAGGAGATAGCATGCTTTGAAGCTAATCCCAAGATGGCTGATGTCATCAAGGCATCCCTTGATACAAGACTGACCAACCAGAAGAATACCTTCACCGATTATAAGCCCGAGCAGGCACCCAAGCTTGACAACGCAGTCATCGTTGTTAAGGATAACTATGTGTTCTACTGCGTTTCGGGCGACAGCGACAAGGCTAAGGAGATCATAGGTTAATGCTTTTTTCAAGTACGACCTTTCTGTTCGGTTTTCTGCCGCTGGTGCTGCTGATATACTTCGCATTGCCGAAGATATTCGGCAGACATGCACGCACAGCCCAGAATGCGGTGCTGTTTGTGTTCAGCCTGGTGTTTTATGCATGGGGCGAGCCGATATATATTTTACTGATGTGTGCGTCCATAATCGTCGCATACTTCACAGGCATACTTGCAGATAAAAGCCGCCTGCCCGAAAATAAAAAGGGCAGCAAGGTCCCGCTGATATCAATGATAGCGGCGCTGGTCTGGAATCTGGGGCTGCTGCTGTTCTTCAAGTATACCGACTTCTTTATAAAAACCATCAACGGTGTCAGCGGCGCAGGAATAAAGCCGCTGGGGCTGGCATTGCCCATCGGCATAAGCTTTTACAGCTTTCAGACTCTTTCTTACGTCATCGACGTCTATCGTGGCAATGTCAAAAGCCAGAAGAATATACTTCATCTGGGTACCTACGTGGCGCTTTTCCCGCAGCTTATAGCGGGACCTATCGTCAGGTACATAGATGTTGCCGAACAGCTGGTGGACCGTGAGGAAAGCCTTGATAAATTCGCAGCAGGCGTAAAGCGGTTCTGTGTGGGTCTTGGCAAAAAGGTCATCATAGCCAATGCGGTGGGCGAACTTTTTGATACCATATCGAACTCCCCGCAAAGCAGCCTCAGCGTGGCTGCAAGCTGGCTGGGGATAATCGCCTATACCTTCCAGATATACTTTGATTTCTCGGGGTATTCGGATATGGCGATAGGTCTTGGCAAAATGTTCGGCTTTGATTTTCTGGAGAACTTCAATTACCCATATATCTCCGACTCCATCACCGAGTTCTGGAGAAGATGGCATATATCACTGTCAAGCTGGTTCAGGGACTATGTGTATATCCCGCTGGGCGGCAACCGCAAGGGCAAGGCGAGACAGTGCGTAAACATCATGGTGGTGTGGTTCCTGACAGGTTTCTGGCACGGTGCCAACTGGAATTTCATGATGTGGGGCGTCTACTTTGGCTGCATACTGCTGCTTGAAAAAAACTTCCTGCTGGCAGCGCTGAAAAAGTCTCCTAAGGTCATACAGCATATCTATGCGCTGCTGCTGATAGTCATAGGCTGGGGCATCTTCGCCTATGAGGATACCGCAAAGCTTATGCAAAACCTGAAAAACATGTTCGGCTTTGGGGGACTGCCCCTGTGGAACAGACAGACCGCTTTCTGGCTGTCACAGAACAGCATACTTTTCCTGCTGGCTGTCATCTGCTCCACTCCGCTGATAAAGAAAGCGGGCGAGCATATACTTAAAAAGAAGCCCGCAGTGTACACCATGATCTGTGAACCTCTGGAATGCGTGCTGCTTGTGATAGTCAGCGTTGCTTACCTGGCAGGCAATTCATTCAATCCGTTTTTGTATTTCAGGTTCTGATCTATGGAGATATTTACCGAAAGACTGAACCTGCGTGATATGGCTTTTGAGAACACTCCCTTTCGGGTGCTGTATTGCCCTCCGCCAAGACCGCTGTGTCTTATGGCGCACACTTTTATAAAAGCTGTGAAGATGACGAGGGTCTGACAGATGTTTATGCCATCACCCGTGAGAAATGGCAGAATATGAAAAACGAGGAATAACCATGAACACCGAATTACTCAGCAGGCTTGGCGGGGTCGCCGTCAGCTGTATAATAATAATGGGGCTGATAGTGATAGCTTGTCTGGTCACACCGAAACTGGCAAAGCTTATCGAGAAGAAGAATCCCGACCTTGCTGAAAAAATAGAAAGGCGGGGTCTGGCTCCCGAAAGGGTAGATGATGCTGCCACGGGACTTTCTCCCCAGGAATACGAAGCGCACAGCGCTTTTGAAGCCTCAAAGGAAGAGGACTTTGACCCGAATTACAAGATATACCATGAGGATATCTATGCACTTAACTTCGGGAAAAAGAAGAAAAATAAACAGGCTGAAAAAAGCCTTGATATAACAGGAGTTGAAGAAAATGGCAAAGAATAAGAAAATGGTCGATGCGATAACCTCAATGGACGAGGATTTCGCAAAGTGGTACACCGACATCTGTACAAAGGCTGAACTGATAGCCTACACAAGCGTTAAGGGCTGTATGGTAATAAGACCTTACGGCTACGCTATCTGGGAGCATATACAGCGTATTCTGGACACCAGATTCAAGGAACTTGGTCATGAGAATGTCTGCATGCCCATGTTCATTCCCGAAAGCCTTTTGCAGAAGGAGAAGGACCACGTTGAGGGCTTCGCACCCGAAGTTGCATGGGTCACCCAGGGCGGCAGCGAAAAGCTGGAGGACAGGCTGTGCGTAAGACCTACCTCCGAGACACTGTTCTGCGAGCATTATGCAAACATCGTTCACAGCTACCGTGACCTGCCCAAGCTGTATAATCAGTGGGTAAGCGTTGTAAGATGGGAAAAGACCACCAGACCTTTCCTGCGTTCAAGAGAATTCCTGTGGCAGGAGGGTCACACCATACATGAGACAGCTGAGGAGGCTATCGAGGAGACAGAGCGCATGCTCAACTGCTATGCCGACTTCTGCGAGAAGGAGCTGGCTATGCCTGTTGTAAAGGGCAGAAAGACCGACAGCGATAAGTTCGCAGGTGCCGAAGCTACCTACGCTATCGAAGCGCTGATGCATGACGGCAAGGCGCTCCAGGCAGGTACCTCTCACTATTTCGGCGACGGCTTTGCAAGGGCGTTTGGTATCCAGTTTACAGGCAGGGATAACAAGCTGAATTATCCTCACCAGACTTCATGGGGCGTTACCACCCGTCTTATCGGTGCCATCATAATGACCCACGGCGATGACAACGGACTTGTGCTGCCCCCCGCAGTCGCACCCATACAGGCAGTCATCGTGCCCGTACAGCAGTTCAAGGAAGGCGTGCTGGAGAAGGCGCAGGAGGTCTATGAGCAGCTGAAGGCAGCAGGTATCCGTGTTAAGCTGGACGACAGCGAGCAGTCACCCGGCTGGAAGTTTGCCGAGTATGAGATGAAGGGCGTGCCTGTCCGCATCGAACTTGGTCCTAAGGATATCGAGAACGGTCAGTGCGTCATCGTTACCAGACATGACCGTGAAAAGACCTTCACACCTCTGACCGAGCTGGTTGAGACTGTAAATGCCAAGCTCGAAGCAGTCCGTGACGGCATCTTCAAGAAGGCACTGGAGAACCGTGAGAGACGTACTTATGCCTGCAAGAACACCGATGAGATAATCAAGGCACTTGAAGAAAACGGCGACGGCTTTGTAAAGGCAATGTGGTGCGGCGAAGAGGCATGCGAGGACAAGGTAAAGGAACTGACAGGCGTCGGTTCACGCTGCATACCCTTCGAGCAGGAGAACATCAGCGATGTCTGCGTATGCTGCGGCAAGCCCGCCAAGCAGATGGTCCTCTGGGGCAAGGCATATTGATCCATAAGTCATAATTGTTGTACATACATTTCGGCTTTGCTGATATATCGAAAAAAATTGCGCTCACGAAAGTTCGTGGGCGCATTTTTAGTTCCCGCCGCAGATGGTGGGCGGAAAAATAACAGTGCCGATAAAAAATGCGTCCGTGAAAAAACACGAACGCATATTTTTTTACCTGAAAACAGCGACAAATGATCCCTGCC
>CAMNMO010000178.1 GCA_946544695.1 uncultured Ruminococcus sp.
GATCACCCCTCTCAGACGTATCTCCTTGTGCTGTAATTGGAAGTCATCACCGCCTACAATGTCATAGGCATCATCGCCCCACATCAGCCGATACAGCTGAGGCCTTTTGACAACGTTGAGCAGGGCGGGGAAGTAGCGGAAGTAAAAGTCCATCGCTGCATCGTCCTGCATAGCCTTGCCTTCGTACTTCTCGGTAGTAAAGTAAGCGGTATTGACATGTGCGTGCAGTGTGGGCAGACGTTCGGGCAGATAACTGTCAGTCTCTTCGTCATATTTGTGCAGTACAACAGGTTTGTCGTAGACGTGTTTTGCCATTACAGTTTTGCCCCCTCTACCCTCAGCTGCATGGCAAGGTCTCTTACCAGCTTGCGGACGGTCGCCCCGGGTATGCCGCTGAGCCCACGGCTGTCATAGAAGTCCGCCGCAGTTATCAGCGCAAGCTCTACCACACGGGGGTCGCCGTCCTCGTAGTTATCACCTACCGCCGCAGGCAGCCAACGGCAGGCGGCATTTACAGCACGCTCAAGATTGGTGGTTATCTGCTCATCGACCACATCAATGCCCAGATGTCCCTGCAAATCGGATGCCGTTATTACTGCCATGCTTACTCACTCCTTAAATGTCGATGTAACCGTTGACCAGTGCCGCCATATCTCTTGCAACAACGTCAAGACGTTCGATAGCCCTCATCAGGGTCATATCCTGCTCAAAAGCGTTGATAGCTGTGGTGGCTGCCACATCACTGGACTTGATGGTGATCTGCTTGCGGTCGAACAGGCTGATAGCCTCCTTCATGTCGCCGATGATAAAAGGCACCCTGGTCTTGCCGCTGGCCGCACCTGTCAGGTTAGGCAGATCGGTGGCGGGGATAACACGGATAGGCACTGTGGTCGCACCGCAGCGCAGCCTCAGTGTGGCAGGCGCTGTGGGGTCGGGATTGAGCAGAGGTCTGCCCACGCCATCGTCAAGGTTGTCCAGCCAGTTCAGACCATCGTCGTTGGTATAAATGGCGCTGGTAGGCTTGAAGGCCTGACCGAGGGTCTTGTTCAGCGCTGTCTTGATACCCTTGATGTCCTTGAAGTCGGTGAGAGTGCTCCACTCTGCTGCTATCTCAGCCAGTATCAGCTTGTTATCGGTCACCCTTGCCTCATCGGCTATCCATGCTGTCAGTTCTGCGGTGATGTTCGCATCGCTGTCCTCCAGCAGTTCATCGGTAACTGCGAAGTAACCCGCATACTTTTCCACATCATAGCTGAGGACTGTATACTGAGGCGTGTTCTTCTTACCGATCTTGCCTGCCTCAGCAACGCTCGTGAAGCCTGTCTGCTGAGATCTCTGCTTGATAGTTCTTCTGCCCGACTTGGTCTTTACGGGAGTAACGGTAACGTCCTGCCTGAGGGAGTACTTAGCATCTCTCAGGTGCTCAATGCGGGTCACGATATCCTCGGGCACGGTGTAGCCGCCGTCGGCGTCGGTGCCCTCGCTCATATCCTTCTGAGTCTGGTTTCTGGGGAAACCTGCTCTTGCTGCATCTGCAAACTTCTTTACAGCATCGGCTTCCTGCTTCTTGGTATTCCTGTCTGCTATCTGCTTGTCAGCCTTTTCAGCAGCTTCTGCTTTGTCAGCCTCATAGATACGCTTCTGAGTATCGTACTCGGCTTTGAGGGTGTTGTACTCGTCCATCTTTTCGTTCGCCTTTTCGATGTCCTTGTTGTCACCCTCCATGTAGTCCTTGGCAAGCGCCATAACACTTTCCATTCTTGCCAGCAGGTTCTTCATCTGTTCATTCATGGTCTTTTTCCTCGCTTTCTGTGATCATAAATATTTCCGCCTGAGCCATCGCCAGTGCAAGTTTGCGCTGAACGCACTCAGCTTCATTCTCAGGTGTTTTCTTATCCTCGACGGGTAATTCCTTACCCTTGGCGGCAAGCCCCTTAAACGTGCCTGCCTGAGGCTGTGCGGGTACTGCCACAAAGCTGAGTTCATAAGCGTCCTTTACCTCGTCCAGCACACGGTAGCAGATCTTGCCGTTGTAAGTCTCCCCGGGGAGATGACGGCAGTACTTTTCTGTCAGATCTGTACCGCATATACTGCAAAGCGCCTTGCTCACACGACACGAGGTGCTCACTTCACGCTTGATACCTGCCTCTATCTCAGAGATAAGGCCTGCATTCTCAGCGGTCCGTGCCATGTAGCACTTGCACACCAGGTCATAGACTTTCTCGCCGTTTACTCCGTTGGTCTTCTCGCTTTCTGCCAGATCTGTGGCGTAAATCCTTGCACACTGCACATCTGCGCTGACCTTGTGGTCCTTGCCGACTGTTCTGCCCACATACAGCTTTTTGAGCTGTTTAAGAGCGTTCAGCGTGAAGGGCTCCAGATTGCGGTCGTCGGTGGAGTTGTCAGCCGCCTTGATCTTAAACGTGAAAACGTCGTCCGCTGTCAGCTCCTTCAGTGCAAAGCTGTTGATAGCTTTCAGATCTTCCTCGGTGACGGTATTGCTGCCAAGTCTGCCCGCTTTGATTATGGTGTTAAGCTCCATCATTCTCACCTCCTCCGCTCATATACTGTATACCCGCCTTACTCAGCGGGATAACATTGCCGTTGACATACAGCTGGTCACCACCCTCCCTGTCGGGAAGGTCAAGCAGGCGCCTTGCCTCGTTTGGAGTGTATACCCCGTTTGTCACAGCCGACGTCAGCGTCCTCATCTGCGTTTCCTGGTCTGCCCTCAGCACCACCGAAACGTTGAACTTGAAGTGCAGACCGTTTTGCCTGTCCTCATCGGTCAACAGCTTTTCGGTCAGTTCTTCTTCATACTGCTTTATGCTGAACAGCATCGTGGAAATATAGAAGTCCAGCTGCTGTGCCTCTGCGCTGGCATAGCTGGACTTTGTGTAGTCGCCTATCTGCGTGGGCTTTATGCCGAAGGCAGAGGCGATCTGTATAGCTGAGTACTGCTTTACCTCCAGATACTGACTGTCAGACAGCTTCATGTTCAGCGGTGTCAGGGTCGAGCCATAGGACAGCGGTATGATATTCTCGATACCGTCTGACTTTAAGTCGCCCGTCATGTACCGCTCTACCATTTTCAGGTATTTTGCCTCGCTCTCGGGGTTAAGGTCGGAAGTGTACTGCAACACCGCTTTAGCTGTAAAGCCCGACTCGTACAGCTTGTTCAGCAGCTTCTGTGCCTTTCGGGCACCGTCGATATTCTCAGCCAGCGTTTCACGCACAGGCTTGCCGACCAAACCGTCCAGCGTATTGGAAGACTTAAAATGCAGCATCTCCGCATTGTTGAACCTATGTATGTTGCCGTCCTCGCCCGAGTAGATATACCAGACGTCGGGTGCATCTTTGAGCAGGCAGGCGTCATCATACCATACCTCCATGCGTGACGGATCGAGTATCCACAGCTTTGTATCTCTGGGATAGCCGTCTATCAGTGCATAGCTGTTGCCGTAGTGCTTGCGTAGGCGTTCCATGGTGCACCAGAAGATAGCCGCACTCATATACGGGTTCGGACGGTCGTGCAGTACATGATACAGCGGGTGTCTGCGTTCAGCCACCACACCCTCATTGTTGTCATGCCGCATAAGCTTCAGCGGAAGCTTGCCCAGGCTCTCACCCAGCACTTTCAGGCAGGTGAAGTATGTGGCTTCAGCCAGCGCCCCGCCTTTCAGGGTCCTGTCTATCCCGAGAAAGTCAATCAGGTTGTTGAGCTCAATGTTCTCGATTCTGCTGCCTTTGAGTATCTGCCATGCCAGCGATACTCTCTTTGATAGTCTCATGTCTTATCACCTCACTCCATGCCCATGAGTGCAAGGTAGTCGTCCAGGGACTTCTGATAGTCCACGGGAGCTTCCTGCTTTTTCAGGGTAATTTTTACAAATCGGGCGTCCACGCAGGCATCACAGGGGTCTATCCTCCTGCGGCGCTTGCCGTCCTTTTTGTCTATCTTTATCTCACCGAAGCTGTTTTTTACTACTTCGGCGTTGTTAAAGCTGAATATCAGCAGCTCGTTGTCCTTATCCATGGTCAGCTTGCCCGACTTCGCTTGCAGCTGTATGTCAACGGTAGCATCATTGAGGTTTCTCGCAGACTGCGTCACCACGATGATCGGACAGCCGAACTGTTCAAGGTCTGCGATGATACCATCAGCGTTGTGAGGGTCAATGCCGATAGCTGCAAAGTTCAGGTCATACTCAGTTTTCAACTCTGCCAGCTTCTTGATGATAAACTTGTAGTCGTTTTTAAAGTCCGACTCACCGCCTGTGACGGTCAGCAGTCCCTTTTGTGACCACAGGTCATAGGGCGCTATGTCCGACCGGATATGCTCGGCAAGCCTGCCCCTGGGCATAAAGCTATGGCTGTAAAAGTACCCGCTGTCAGGCTCATCGTCATCAAAGTCAAAAGCAAAGCTTACAAGGTCGCCGCCGCTGGAAAGGTCAAGCCCGACAGTACAGGTCTGACCACGGTATCTCTCCAGCTTCCTGGCAGCCAGGCACTTTGTCAGGATATCGGGAGATATGAACGTCCTCGATGTATCCCTCGACCAGCGGTTAAGGCTTTTTACTATGAAATCCTGCTCCTCACTGCCGCCCATATCCTTTGCTGTCTGCATATCCTGCTTAAAGGTCTCCCATGCTTCGGTATCACGGTAGAGCAGCGGATTAGCTTTCTTCGCCGCCTCGATATCCCACGTGCTGTCAGTCTCGTCGGGTGCAAAGATGTCTACAAACAGATCCTCGGCTGACACCAGACCCCGAAGCACAGCCACCGCATAGTCATCAAACTCCTTGCAGAAACTGTTGAGGTCAAAGCCCCTTGTAGTTATCATCGAGATCAGGGTCTCCTTGAGCTTCTTGGTACCGTTGTACAGCGCCTTGTATATGCCGTTGTCACGGTGCTGGTGTATTTCGTCGATACTGGCGAAGATAGCACGGAAGCCGTCGTCAAGACCTGCTTCCTGAGAAAGAGCCTCGATGGTGCAGAGCGTCGCCAATGCCCGTATCATCAGTTTGTACTCTTTGATCTCGAAGAACTCACCCAGATCAGGGTCGGCACGGATAAACTTCGCCATTTCTTCCCAGACTATTTTCGCTTGCCGCTGTTTGGTGGCTACGGTAAAAAGCTTGCCGTAGTTATATCCGCCGAAGCCTGCTATATAGGTACCCATGATGCCGTTCTCGAAGGATTTGCCGTTCTGCCTGGCTTCGGACTTGTACCGCCTGCGGAAGCGTCTTGCGCCGTTGACGCATTTTTTCCAGCCAAACGTACAGCCCAGATCAAAAGCTTGCTCCTCGATGAGCCGCACGGGGCGGGGGCTCTCACCCTCAGCGATCGTCAGTGTTTCCGCATAGTCAATTATGCGGGAAGCTTCACCCTCGTCCCAGTAGTACGGGAATTCCTCGGTGTTCTGCCGCTCAAGGTCGTTCAGGTGCCGCTGACAGGCGAGCACATGGAGTTCGCCTGCAACGACTTCGCCGTTCACAGCACGACAAGCGTGTTCGTAGACCCTATCCATCGCCGCTCGCTTTCTCCGTCACCGAGAACTTGGCAAAGCGGTTGACTTTCGGTTCCTCCTTCTTTGGCGCTGAGATCTTCGCTCTGTCAACAGGTGTCAGCCCCAGCTTAGCCTCCAGGCGACCGCACATCTTGTCCCACTTGTCAAGGCGGTCAGACCACTCACCGTACAGCTCGACGTCTGCACGGATCTCCTTCTTGCGCAGTATCCTGACGCATGCCCAGTACTCGTCAACGGCGCCCACATAGCGGGCAAGAGCCTCGACATCAGTCGCAGACAACACCTTCCACTCTGTCAGCATGGCAGCCAGTGCGTTAAACCTGCGCTTCTGCTTGGCTGTCAGCTGGGAAGGCGGCTCGATGCCCTCGGTTATGGGCTTGACTTCCTGAACCTCACGCTCGGCTATCTCAGCTTTCGTTCTGTGCGACTTGCCCTTTGCCTGTATCAGGGCTATGGGCTCTTTGTTTCTGCCTGCCATACTATCACCTCACTCGGTTCAGACATTCTAAACTCAAAAAGGGACTTTTTTGCGCAAAGCCCTCCCTTGCACCGGTCTCCCGAC
>CAMNMO010000179.1 GCA_946544695.1 uncultured Ruminococcus sp.
ACGTAGGACAGGGCACTGAGCTTGACGGACTTGAGGAGAAGGCTATCAAGACAGGCGCTTCCAAGCTGTATATCGAGGACCTGACAGAGGAGTTCATCACTGATTACGTATATCCTACCGTTCAGGCAGGCGCAGTTTATGAGAATCAGTATCTGCTGGGTACTTCATTTGCAAGACCTATCATTGCTAAGAGGATCGCTGAGATCGCCATCAAGGAAGGCGCTGACGCTATCTGCCACGGCTGCACAGGCAAGGGCAACGATCAGGTAAGATTTGAACTGGCTATCAAGGCATTTGCTCCTGATATGCAGATAATCGCTCCCTGGAGGATCTGGGATATCAAGTCCAGAGACCAGGAGATAGATTATGCTGAGGCACACAACATTCCTCTGAAGATAAACAGAGAGACCAACTACTCCAAGGATAAGAACCTGTGGCACCTTTCCCACGAGGGTCTGGATCTTGAGGATCCCGCAAATGAGCCTCAGTATGAGAAGCCCGGTTTCCTGGAGCTGGGCGTATCTCCCCTCCAGGCACCCGACAAGCCTACTTATGTTACCATCCACTTTGAGAAGGGTATCCCCACTTCCGTTGACGGCGTTGAGATGGGCGGCAAGGACCTTGTTACCAAGCTCAATGAACTGGGCGGTGCAAACGGTATCGGTCTGGCTGACCTGGTCGAGAACAGACTGGTCGGCATGAAGTCCAGAGGCGTTTATGAGACTCCCGGCGGAACCATTCTGTACAAGGCTCACGAGATACTGGAGACTATCACCATCGATAAGGAAACTGCACGCATCAAGCAGTATCTGAGCATCAAGTTTGCTGACATCGTATACAACGGTCAGTGGTTCACACCTCTGAGAGAAGCGCTCAGCGCATTCGTTACCGAGACTCAGAAGAACGTTACAGGCGACGTTAAGCTGAAGCTGTACAAGGGCAACGTTATCAATGCGGGCGTAACTTCTCCTTATACTCTGTATGATGAGGAAGTTGCTACATTTGATGAGGATAATGTTTACAACCAGGCTGATTCCGCAGGCTTCATCAACCTGTTCGGTCTGCCCATCAAGGTACGTGCAAAGCTCGAGCAGAAGAGAAAAGAGCAGAAGTAAGCTTCTGTAAAAAAATCTATTATATAGGAGGTCATAGTATGTCAGACAACAATTCTTATATTGAGCCCGGTTTCGATAAGAAAGTCGAGATCTCATACGACAATCTGCCCAACTCGTCTTTTGAAGATGTAAATCTGGGCGGTGCCACGTTCACGAATGTTAACCTGAAGGGTTCAAATTTCGAGGACGTGAATATGGACGACACTGTTTTTGACAACATAAGCATGCAGAGCACCAAGTTCACTGATATGTACATGGTAAACTCACGTTTTCTCGGCGTAAATATCAGCGGCTCACGTTTTGGCTGTTCTATCATGAACAATGTTGAATTCAAGAATCCTGATCTGAAGAACTCTCAGTTCATTCACTGTGACCTGACAGGCGTTGAGATAAGCGACTGCAAGATCGATGGTCTGAAGATCAACGGTATCGACATACAGAAGCTGCTGGAGCAGCACGAAAAGGAATAATAGTCCGTTTTGCGGACTGATCTCAGGTTCGGGGCAGGATAACTCTACTAAAAGGGTTATTTTGCCCATACCTGTTTATACAGACTGCCCTGACAAAAGGGCGGCTTGTATAAGCAGGCAGTATCGGGCTGACGATCTGGTCTGATACGATGATGAGATGCAAGAGTTTACAAAGTACGGCGCAATGCAGCGCTTTCAAATAATACAGATAGGAAGGTAAATAACATGGCTGGAAAGATGTGGGCAGGACGTTTCACAAAAGAGGTAGACGAGAGGGTCAACGATTTCAACTCATCTATTTCATTTGACCACAGAATGTATAAACAGGATATCGAAGGTTCCATAGCACATGCAACTATGCTGGGCGAATGCGGGATAATAGATATTGAAGAAAGCAAAAAGATAGTAGAAGGTCTCAAAGGCATTCTTGTTGATATTGACAGCGGAAAGCTTCAGTTTGACCCCACAGCTGAGGACATTCACATGTTCGTTGAGGCTGAACTTACTGCAAGACTGGGCGATACGGGAAAGAGACTGCACACTGCCAGATCGAGAAACGATCAGGTCGCACTGGATATCAGAATGAACCTGAAAGTCGAGACTGATGAGATAATCGCACTTGTAAAGGAACTGGAAAAAACCATTATCGGCATTGCTGAGAAGCATCTGACTACTGTAATGCCAGGTTACACCCATTTGCAGAGAGCGCAGCCCATTACTTTTGCACACCATCTGATGGCTTATGCAAACATGCTGCTGCGTGATCTCGGCAGACTTGAAGACTGCAAGAAGCGCATGAACATAATGCCGCTTGGCAGCGGTGCGCTGGCTTCCACCACATATCCCATAAACAGACAGCGTGTATGTGACCTGCTGGGCTTTGATGAGATAACACAGAATTCTCTGGACGGCGTTTCTGACAGAGATTTCTGCATCGAACTGGCATCTGCTGTTTCGATACTGATGATGCACCTTTCAAGATTCTCTGAGGAGATAATTTTGTGGTGCTCATGGGAGTTCAAGTTTGTTGAACTTGATGATGCCTATGCAACAGGTTCTTCGATAATGCCCCAGAAGAAAAATCCCGATGTTACCGAGCTTATAAGAGGCAAGACAGGCAGAGTTTACGGCGACCTCAACACACTTCTCGTTATGATGAAGGGTACTCCGCTTGCATATAATAAGGACATGCAGGAGGATAAGGAAGCTGTTTTCGATGCGATAGACACCGTGAAGCTTTGCCTTAAAACATTTATCCCGATGCTCGATACCATGACTGTTCTTAAAGACAATATGAGAAATGCAGCAGCAAAGGGCTTTATAAATGCCACCGACTGCGCAGATTATCTGGTAAAGAAGGGCATGCCTTTCAGAGATGCTTACAAGATAACAGGTACTCTGGTACACACCTGCATCGAGCTTGGCTGCACACTGGAAACACTGCCGATGGAAGAATACAAGAAGCTGACCGATATTTTTGATGATGACGTTTATGATGCCATCAGTCTGGATACCTGCGTTATGCAGAGAAAGGCTGCGGGCGGTCCCGCCCCCGAGTCGGTAAAGGCTCAGATAGAGTATGTTCGTGAAAAGCTTAAATAAGATAAGGGAAAGCGAAGCACTCAGCGCACTGTTGACCTTCTTGATATGGTCGATATTCTGTGTGCTGCTTATCCTGCTGGTGGACAAGCTGCTGCCCTTTATATTTGTGATGATGTTATGCTTCGGATTCGTTTATCCTGCTGTATGCTTGGTGATGTTTTTCAGACTGTGCAAAAGGCATGGGGTAATGTGGTACTTTCCTGCTGCTGTGACTGCTGCGACAGCTATAATGTATGTTTGCTGGCACACATTCAGGCTGATAATACCAAACCTTTTGGTATTGACGCTTCTTTGCCTGCTTTTCGGCTGCGGTCTTGGCGGGTGCTTCTCCGATAAGGAAGCTGTCAGAGCGTACCGTGAAAACAGGCGCCTTAAAAAGCTGGGCGAGGATAAACCTTACAATTCGATAATTGATGAAAAGCCTGTCGGTAAGGACAGAAAATAAACTAGGAAGTGGAATGATAATGAGCAATAAATACAAGGTTTTTATAGACGGTAAAGCAGGTACGACGGGTCTGAAAATTTATGACAGACTCGGTAAGCGTGATGACATCGAGATACTGCTTATAGATGAAGACAAGCGCAAGGACACTGATGAGAGAGCAAGACTTATAAACAGCGCTGACATTGTTTTCCTGTGTCTGCCTGATGCGGCGGCTGTTGAAGCTGTCAAGCTGTGTACCAATCCCGAAACAAGGATAATAGATGCATCGACCGCACACAGAGTTGATCCCGCATGGGATTACGGTTTTCCCGAGCTTTCCGAAAAGCACAGAGAGAATATCCGCAAGTCAAAGAGAGTTGCAAACCCGGGCTGCTATGCCAGCGGCTTCATATCTCTTGTATATCCGCTGATACAGGCAGGCGTGCTGCCTGAGGACTACCCTGTTACATGCCATGCAGTTTCAGGTTACAGCGGCGCCGGAAACAAGATGATAGCTGCTATGGAAGGCGCAGACAAGACTTTCGAGATGAACTCACCCAGACAGTATGCACTGGCACAGCACCATAAGCATCTGCCCGAGATGCAGGCTGTATGCGGCATGAAGTACCCACCGATGTTCAACCCTATCGTTGATGATTATTTCAGCGGCATGGTAGTATCGGTACCGCTTGTAAGCAGATGCCTTAACAAGAAATACACTCCTGCTGAGATACACGAGATATTGACCGCACACTATGCAGGTCAGCACTTTGTGAAGGTGATGGAACTCGGCGGCGAAGAGACGCTTCCCGATGGTTTTCTTGCTGCAAATACCCTTGCTGATACCAACAACATGCAGATATTTGTATTCGGCAACGATGAACAGATACTGCTTTGTTCAAGGTTTGACAATTTGGGTAAAGGCGCAAGCGGTGCAGCTTTGCAGAACATGAATATTATGCTTGGACTTGATGAAACGATAGGACTTGAATAGACCCGACAATTAATGAGGACAGATTATGAATAAAACTAAGATAGCAGCCCTGGCAGTATGCATGACGTTTTTGTTATCAGCCTGCGGCAAGATAGGTAAACCCGATCCCAACACGATCACAAGACTTGATCAGAATGACGGCAATGAGGACGCTGAGACCACTGATACCGAAGTTGTGCCAATACCATATTCTCCCATAGAAGATACAAATGATTATGTTGAAACTCTTATGTCGAGAATGACTGTTGAACAGAAGGTCGGACAGCTTTTCTTCGTCAGACCGGATGCACTTGAAACAGCTTATGAAAACAGTGTTGTTTGTGATGACAGCATCGGCGGTGTCACTTATGTTGACAAGATGATGGCAGAAGCGCTGGAAAAGTATCCTGTGGGCGGCATACACCTGTATGAAAAGAACATTGTCGATCCGCAGCAGCTTTCCAAGCTTACAAACGATCTTCAGGAATGTTCGGCTTTTCCGCTCTTTATCGGCGTGAATGAACTGGGCGGTGACTATGCACCTGTGGCAAATAACATCAATTTCGATGTCCCCATGTTTGACAATCTCGATGTTATCGGCAAGACAGGAAGCATGGATAAGGCTAAAACTCTTGGTTCTTCCATAGGAGGCTACCTTACGGAATACGGTATCAATCTGGATTTTGCGCCCTGCGCTGATATTTCCGATGATGCGGAACGTGTTATAGGAAAGAATTTCTCTAACGATGCGGTCATTACCACAAATATGGCGGCAGCTGAGGTAGAAGGATTTCATGAGAGCGGTGTCATGACCGCAGCTAACCACTTCCCCGGATATGGCGACGGCAATGCTGACGGTGACACTGTTTACATCAATGAAAGCAGTTGGGAAGAATTGCAGGATAGAGAGATACTTGCTTTCAGCGGTCTGCTGCAGGAGACCGATATGCTGGTAGTAGGACATGTTGAAATGCCAAATGCGGTTTCTGACGGCTTCCCTGCTTCTATGTCGCACGAATTAATCAGTGACAAGCTGAGAGATGAACTTAAATACTACGGTATCGTGATAACCGACAGCCAGAGTGCTGCTGCGGTAAGAAATAATTATGTTCAGGTAGACACTGCACTGGGTTCGTTCATGGCAGGTGCTGATATTATACTTGAACCTTACGATCTTGCGGAAGCTTACGATTCCATACTTCAGGCTGTCAATGACGGAACGATAACTCAGGAAAGACTGGACGTTAGCGTTAAGCGTATACTCAAATTAAAGGCAGAAAACGGCTTGTTCGGTGTATAAATGCCGTACATCTTACTTGCGTGAAAGGTCTGTATCGGCAGACGATATAAAAGGAGTAATTATATGAAAGAGATAAACAAAAAAGCCTATGACGGCTACAAATATACAGAAGGCGGCGTATGCGCTGCAAAGGGCTTTAAGGCAAACGGTCTGTACTGCGGCATAAA
>CAMNMO010000180.1 GCA_946544695.1 uncultured Ruminococcus sp.
AAGTTTTTTATTATTTCGATATAGTCCTTTGGAAAATCATAGTTTTCTTTTGCTTCAAATTCGCTTACTAATTCTTCTGATTCTAAAGGCTCAACCCAACTCCAATTCATATCTTATAACCTCCTATTCATCTTGCAGCTTCTTTAGACTTTCAAGAAGTTCAGGACTTAATTTCAGCTTTATTTTCTTCGAGTCATATTTTGAACTATCATTGATCTTTTTAAAACTAAGAATGAATTCATCGAAAGAGTCTGCGATCAAACAAATCGTCTCATTTTCATTCACGGCTTCATGATAGAGATGATATATTTTGCCGTAATATTTCTCTTGAACTCCAATGCATATATAGTCACCCGCAGCACGACCTATTGGCAGCACGCTGTTTCCCCACAAAGAAATGAAATTATCAACGTCATTGATAAATTCTGTATTATAGAAATAATCTATTACCTCCATGCCGTTTTCGGAAGTCAGTGATGATCTCTCTTTCATCGGGTAATAGTATCCTTCTCTCACATAGCATGAATAAAATGAGGTCAGAAATGCCTTATATTCATCAGGTAAAGATAAGCCGTATTTTTCTTCAAAAACCGAAAGTACTTTTTCTGTCAATATCTGTTTTCCGTTATTAACATCCATGTTCAGTATTTCTTCGAGCTTTGATCTTACATTTTCGATCATTTTATATCACCTACCGATATCCTTCTTATATTTAACATCAATGATGCCTTCACCATTTTTGCTTTACCCATCATTTCTCCCTTATCTCCCAGTAATAGCGCCGTGCTGTCTCGGTCAGCTCATCGCTTTCGCCATGCTCGGGGTCGTAGAACCTGCCTTCGCAGTACAGCGACCAGTGCCAGCAGCGGGGCGTTTCAAGGCTGAGCATGCAAAGTGCGGGCAGTTCAGCTTTGTCGATAAAAGCTACCCTTTCGTCCGAGACCCACATTCCGTGCGCCCTGAGATAGCTTTTCATCTCTTTCAGGTCGGTCTCACGGTGGTTGTCAAGTTCGTCAGCCACCTGTTCAACAGGCAGACCAAGCACCATCGCCAGCACCGCCTGACCGCATTGCAGGTCGGTGGGTTCGTGTATGTAGTTGATATCCATGTTTTACCTCGTTTTCACTTTTTGTCAGACCTGTGTTCTTCCGCCTGACAGTAATAAGCATATCACACCTGCCTGAGGTTGTCAAGTGTTGCAAATCGGGCGGAAATATGCTATCATATAGTTAACAGCATGTTTCAGACTGCCTGCTGTTTCACCGTGATGAATGAGCATTATCGTCATTCTGTCAGCACACCGTAAACAGCCTTTTCCCAAGCCGCAGGCAGAGAAAAGGAGACCTGCGATCCGGTGTTTTTCGTAATACAGGCATTATGTGGCGGTGCGCTGAGGATAGCCGTGATCCATTTTGGTCATTGTGGTGTGTCAGCGGGATAAGCATGATATATATTGAACTGAAAGGGGAGTGCCCTATGGATAAAAAACGCATACTTATAGTTGACGATGAGGAGGAACTTTCGCAGATAATCGCTGAGATGCTTGAAGGCTGCGGCTATGATACCGACACTGCTGCCGATGCTGCTGCCGCTTATGACAGGCTTGCCGAGAAAAGCTATCACCTTATCCTGCTTGACATAAACCTGCCCGATGCCACAGGCTTTGATATATGTAAGGAACTGCGTGCGGCTTCACATGTACCCGTGATATTCGCAAGCGCCAGAAAGACCGAGGACGACCGCATAAACAGCTTTGATATAGGCGGTGATGATTTCCTGCCTAAGCCATATTCCATGAAAGAACTGCTTTCCCGTGTGAACGCCCTGATGCGCCGTGCCTACGGTCAGGCGGACGAAAACGGGCTGGGTTTCGGTGATGTGAAGATAGATACCCGCAGCAGGACAGTCACTAAAAACGGCAGACCCGTTTCGCTGGCGCAGCGTGAGTTTGACCTGCTTTGCTGCCTTTGCAGAAGCAAGAACACGGCTATCGCAAAGGACAAGCTGCTGGCTGAGGTGTGGGGCGCATTTTCGGAAGTCGAACCCTCCACGCTGACGGTGCACATACGCTGGCTGCGTGAAAAGCTGGAGGACGACCCTGCTTCACCGAGATACATCAAAACTGTCTGGCGGCTGGGCTATATGCTGGAGGACGGAGAATGAGGCGGCTGGTAACTGCGGCGGTGATGTTCGTGCTGGTCATCGTCTGCTTATGTGCGGCAGCGGTGATAAACAGCGGCAGGGAAGACCCCACAGGCGAGTATGCTGTTCGGCTTAATGAGATAGAACAGCTGATAGGTCAGGGGGAAAGCGAACAGGCAGCGGCACTTGCGGCTGATCTGCGGCATGAGATGAGGGCGGCAGAAAACTCAGCCACCGACCACACAGTGCCTTTGATGTGCGGTGTGTGCGTGCTGTTCGTAGCGGTGACAAGTGCCTACTGCTGGATAGTTGTGATAAAGCCTTTCCACAAGCTTACAGACTTTGCGGAAAGGGTGGCACTGGGCGACCTTGACACCCCGCTTGAGTACGACCGTGTCAACTGGTTCGGTAAATTTACATGGGCGTTCGACAGCATGCGCCGTGAGATACAGCGTGCACGTTCCTGCGAGAAAGAAGCCATCGAGAACAATAAAACTGTCATAGCTTCTCTCAGCCACGATATTAAAACGCCTGTTGCGTCAATACGTGCCTATGCGGAAGCCCTTGAACTGGGCATGGACGCCGATCCCGAAAAGCGTGGGCGGTACATCTCGGTGATGATACGAAAATGTGATGAGGTATCGAAACTCACTGAGGATATGCTGACACATTCGCTGTCAGATCTTGATAAGCTGAAAATGTCACCCGAGGTATTCGAGCTGAACAGTTTTCTGTCCAAAACACTGGACGATATTTCTGCAGATGACGGCATGGTCAGGTTTGAAAAAACGTCCTATCACCTTGATGTTTACGCAGACAGGGGCAGGACGGCACAGATAGCCGAGAATCTGGTTAACAACGCTGCCAAATATGCCAAAACGCCTGTTGACGTGACAGTCACCCGTGAAGAACGAATGGCGGTCATGAGGTTCCGTGACTATGGCGGCGGTATCCCCGATGAAGACATGCCCTTTGTGCTTAACAAATTCTATCGTGGCAAAAACTCCGCCGATGAAAAAGGTGCGGGGCTTGGTCTGTTCATTGTGAGGTACATAGCTGAACAGTCGGGCGGAAGTGTGAGCCTGAAAAACTGCGATAAAGGTTTGGAAGTCACAGTAAGGCTGCCCGTCGCAGATGATACATGATGATATGCGCCGATACACTGATCGTGTATCGGCGTTTTTGTGCAAGAGTAAAGCCTGCATACATCAGTATGCAGGCATTCCCTTTCATAAGATCTATAAAAAATCTTTACCCTATAAGCTTGTCAGTAATCAGCCGGCGGATCGGGAAACAGCCTGTAATTCAAGCCATTGCCCCACTTTCCGCTGGAATCTCCTACCCATATCTCAACTCGTCCGCACTTTTCGGGACCGTTCTCGTTGTAAACATAGGTTATGTACCATCTGTCGGTCTTTTTGCCTTTGTACTCAGTACTCTTTATCGGGGCGATTATACCTTTGTAGCCGCCTGCGCCCTGTATAAGATGCTTGTTCTCGTTCATCGCATCGACAAACGCCGTGTTCTCTGCCTGACCCTTCTGGAATGCCTTTCCTCTGAGGCTTCCGCCTGCCTTGTTGTGGTCATTGCCGTCAAGCTTTGCTACCACCCATACGGTGTACCTGACGCCGTCCTGTTCGACCTGGCATCTTGAATCGTTGATGTTTGTGGGACCCATGTTATCGCCACGATACCTGAAGAAAGAGGTCTCTGCCTCAGGGTCGTCCATTATCACCAGTTCAACAGCATCTGCGATTATCCTGGCATTTGCAATATCCGCTCTGCGGTTTGCCTTTTTTACATATCCCATCATCGCAGGCACCAGCAGGAATGCAAGTATACCCACTATCGTGATAACTACGATAAGTTCGACCAATGTAAAACCTTTTTGATTTGTTACTCTGTTATTTTTCATATTTCTCCCTGCTTTCAAATTACCGAAGAGTGTTTTGTCTTTTACCTTCTTGATGCCGCCCCGACATCGTGCTGATTTTTGTTTCTTTCTATAAACTTATTATACTATCTTTATGCTGACTTGTCAAGTAAGTGGCTTATTTTCACAAATTTAACTTAAAATTCTGTATGAATGCACAAATGAATATTATCCAAGATGGTTTTGTTATCCAAATATTTAGTTTATTAAACAAAACCAAATGCCTTTTCTTGTCTGCTTCTGGGTTTGACATGTACGTTCATATTGTGTAATTGACTAAAAGTCATGCATCTTGGCGAATGACAAAAAATACCGTACACGGCTTGCTTGCCATGCACGGTGATGTTTATGTATTATATTTCTATGCTCCTAATGTTTTTGACGTGTGCAGCGATGCGGGAAATATCAACAACGTTGATAGTATCGTCTTTATTCACATCTGCACGCACCTGTTCTTCTTCGCTCATCCGGCGGATACCTTTAACGTGTGCTGCGACCTTAGATATATCGGTGACATTTATGAGACCGTCATTGTTAACATCGCCGAGAATATAGTCATTATCAGCGATTTGTCTGTCGTCCTCATCTTCGGTCGGTACTTCAGGTGCAGGCTTTTCCTCATCGGGGGTGGGTACTTCCTCATCTTTGTCTGTTTCATCTGATGTGGTCTCTCCTGCGGTCGTATCTTCATCGGCGGGCAGTTCATCATCAGTTCTTTCAAGCTTGGGAATGCTGACAGTGTAGCTGTCGCCGCAGATCTCACAGGTGTATTCCATCACACCGTCCTTTTCATAGGTCGCTTTTTCTATGATCTTGCCCATATAAGAATGTTCGTGCACATCTTCGTCCGAACCTTCATTTTCGATGGCATCTGCTATGTTGAAGGTGATATCCTCATCTCCCAGTTCAATATCAAAGGTGAGATCGTTGCCGTCAGCATCTGTGTAAAACAGCGAGTAGCTGCCCTGCACCATATATGGGAACTCATAAGTGTTGCCATCCTTGTTCAGCGGTGACAGTGCATGTTTGTATTTTCCATCCTCTGTTTTTTTATGCAGTCTAAAAGTGCCTTCGTCGTTCTCGGGTCTGATAATGGTTATCTTGCGGCTGTCGGCATTGTTAGTGTCTATCAGGTTCCATGCGATATTATCCTTTTTGGCTGCTTCCCTGAGAACATCTGTTACGGGGGTGTACAGTGTGACTAAGTTGCCGAATGGTATCAGAGCGGTCCTTGTTGTGGGTGAACCCACAACAGTGTCAATGGTGGTCATGGTCGCATCAACAGTGACAGGTTCTCTAAATGAATCGACTTCTATCTGATCCAGCGAATGTATATCCTCGTTCAGTGTGACTTTCTCCACATCGGGGAACCGCAGGGTATCCAGTCCGCTGTGAAATTCGGGATCGACATTGACGCCCTTTGGTATGATTATTTCCTTGACACCGTCAAAGTAAAGGTCACAGAATGTGAGGTAAGCAATGGGTCCCAGTTTGCTTACGGTATACTCCTTGCCGTCTATGGTGGTGTGGTCGGGCACTGTCCATATCTCGGGAAGTTTGCTGTTGAGACCTATTATATCGAACAGTTCCAGCGTGCCGTCATCAAGCAGCCAGTAAGCATAGTCGTTGTCGGTGAGTATGCCGCTGTTCTCAAGTGTCACTTTGGTCAGGTTGTAGTCGATGTTGCTGATGGGACCTTCGGTGGTCTTGCTGCCCCAGGGCGTGCATTCAACTATGTACAGTTCATCATCTATCATTACCCAGTCGTTGTGGTGGTTGTTGATGACCTGGCTGCCGCTGTCGTAATCTTTAAGATAACCGCCTGCATACCTTACCCTGGCGGGTATGCCCAGTTTGTTGAAATAATACATCGAATCTACGGAATAATCTATGCAGTCACCGCTGGAGGTTTCAAGTACCGCATCTATACCGCCGCCGTAAGCACCATAAGTCAGCTTTGCTGCCACAGCCTT
>CAMNMO010000181.1 GCA_946544695.1 uncultured Ruminococcus sp.
CTTACGATAGCGCTGCTTATCTGTATAGCAAAGAAAAACGGCAGCAGTTACAAAGAACTTATAAACTTCAACAGAGAAAATGTCAGCCTGAAAAAAGTGCTGCTTACCGCTGCAGCTTCGGTGGTCATAGGCATGGCGTGCATGTATCTTTCGGGACTTATCTGCTATGGTACGCTGATGCCTGCTGTTTCCCTGAAAATGATAGCCCCTGTGCCTAAGGCTTTGGCTGTCATAGATCTGCTTATCCTGCCTGTCACCACCGCCCTTGCGGAAGATGGACTGTATTTAGGCGCAGGTGTGGGACACATTGGCGGAAAATATGCAGGACTGGCAGTGCCCGCCTGCTTTTACACCATTCAGCACTGCTTCATGCCTGTGATATTCGATGAGAGGTACATGGTTTACAGGGCGCTGTCTTTCCTGCCGCTGATAATCCTGTTCTGCATCTGCTACCGCCGCAAAAAGGAACCTGTCGGCATAATGACAGGTCATGCACTGCTTGACTTAGCCACTGCCATTTGTATTTTTGCCACATCGGTGATACCTGGGGTATATGACAGCTTTTGTAAAATGCTGAAGTGAAGATCGAAAAATGCCTTTCCCAAGCTTTTTGGGAAAGGCATTTGCATTTTTATACATCACCTTGCGCCGCCCCTGTAACCCGAGGGCGTAACGCCTGTGCGCTGCCTGAACTGCCGCATAAAATGGATATCCGAGGAATACCCGCACATTCTGGCGATATGGGTGACTGTGTAATCGGTGGAGGCAAGCAGATATTTTGCGTATTCCACCCGTGAGGTTATGACATCGTTCATCGGTGTGACACCGAACATTTTCTTATACAGGTGCTGGAATGAAGAACGGCTGATGGTCAGTTCGTGGGCAAGTCCGTCTATATTCCAGCTGTGGGAAGGGTCATTGTATATCTTTGTGCGCAGTATGGACATTTTCTCATACCAGCTGCCTGTCTCGTTCGCCGCTGACATGTTTATCCTCTCACTCAGCTTTATCAGGAACAGCTTTATCAGCAGGTCGGCTGAATCCGTCCTGTACATATTGTTTGAATAATTCTCGTGGCACATCATGCTGACGAACACCGAAAGTTCGGAAAGGCTGTCCAGCCTGATGGGAGTGTCAAAGGGTATGGCAAGGGCTGCCATGAACTGTTCGTCCGCTTCACTGTCAGGCATGAAATGGAACCAGTCATTGCCGAACTGAGGACCTGCTGCCCTGTAAAACTGCGGTGTGCCACGCCTGTAAAGAATGGCTGTGTTCTTCTGTGCATGCACTTCCCTGCCGCCCAGCTGAAACAGACCGTCTGTTTTCAGCAGCAGCAAAAGATAGTCCCCCGAGCCATCGGGTCGGCTGATGAAAAAATCAGCATCATGAAAATGGTTATAGCCAACATTTATTATCCTCAAAACTCACACCGCCCTGCTCTCGGTAATCCTGCCGCACAGACCGAATGTCTGCACCTGCTGTTAACATACTAACATATAATGTCACAACAGTCAAGCACATTCTCGCTCGCATTGGAACTTTTGCAGGATATGTTAGTATTATTGCACTATAATATATTGAAGGAAGCCGCAAAAAGGTTTACAATGTATATAACAAAAACATTAGTAGGCACAGACAGACCGACGGAGGTATCACAGATGAAAGCAAAGATAAGCATAAACACTGACAACGTCATTTCACAGATAGACAACAGATTGTACGGCTCATTCATCGAGCATCTCGGCAGGGCGGTGTACGGCGGCATATATCAGCCCGACCATGAGACCGCTGACGACATGGGATTCCGCAGAGATGTGCTCGACCTTGTAAAAAAACTGAATGTGCCCATAGTGCGCTATCCAGGCGGAAATTTCGTTTCGGGCTACAACTGGGAGGACGGCACGGGCGACAAGGCGCTCAGACCTAAAAAGCTGGACCTTGCATGGGCTACTGTCGAGACGAATCAGGTGGGCATAGACGAATTCCAGGAATGGGCAAAGCGTGCGGGCACCGATATAATGATGGCTGTCAATCTCGGCACAAGGGGCGCAGATGAGGCAAGACAGTTGGTGGAATACTGCAACCTTGACACCGACACATATTACGCCGAAAAGCGCCGCAGGAACGGCTTTGAAAAGCCCTTCGGGATACGCCTGTGGTGTCTCGGGAACGAGATGGACGGTCCATGGCAGATATGCCACCTGACTGCGGAGGAATACGCACGCAAGGCATGCGAAGCCGCAAAGGTCATGAAGTGGACCGACCCCGACATTGAACTGGTCGCATGCGGAAGTTCCAGCAAAAACATGCCTACCTTCGGTGAATGGGAGCGCACTGTACTCAGGGAATGCTACGACCACATCGACTATCTCTCGCTGCACAATTACTACGGCAACCCAGACAACGACACCCCCGCATATCTGGCGCAGTCGATGAACATGGACGCTTTCATCAAGACAGTTGCAGGCATCTGCGACGAGGTAAAGGCTGAAAAGCACAGCGACAAGACCATCAACCTTTCCTTCGATGAATGGAACATCTGGTTCCACAGCAACGAACAGGACAAGCAGGTGCCCCGCTGGTCTTATGCACCGAGACTGCTGGAAGATATCTACAATTTCGAGGACGCACTGGTGGTGGGCACACTTCTCATCACACTTATAAATAATTCCGACAGGGTAAAGATAGCCTGCTTAGCGCAGCTTGTAAACGTGATAGCACCCATAATGACCGAGGACGAGGGCTGCTGGCTGCAAACCATTTTCTATCCGTTCATGCACGCTTCCCTGTTTGGCAGAGGCAAGGCGCTGCGCCCCGAGACGGTGTGCGGCACTTATGACACAGCAAGTCTCAAAGACGTGCCCTACATAACTGCCGCAGCAGTGGAGAATGAGGACGGCGGCATTACCGTTTTTGCGGTGAACCGTTCTCTCGATGAGGACAGCGAACTTGAGATCGGCATGCCTGACGGCTACAAGCTTTATCAGCATACCGTGCTTGACTGCGATGACATGAAGGCTGTCAATTCTCTTGCATGCCCTGAAAACATCAAGCCTGCCGAAATGCCTGTTGACAGGGATACCGTACTTGGCAGACATACATGGAACGTTCTTAGATTCAGGAAAGTCTGAGGTGGTATAATGAATAAATATCGTATCATTCCGATAGTCACCGCACTGGCGCTGTCTGCATCTATGATGACAGCCTGCGCAAAGCAGACCCCCGCAAGCAGCAGCAGCCCCGACAGCAAAACACAGTCTGCTGCCGAAAACAGCGAAGCTGAGGTCACCGAAGAAAAGCCCGACCTTTCAAGAAAGGGTGAGATGCGTGGGCTTACCCCCACCGAACTTGTGGCTGAAATGAAAACGGGCTGGAATCTCGGCAACTCGCTGGACGCAAACAGCGCTGCGGGTGTGGCAGCTGAGACTTCATGGGGCAACCCCGCCACCACAAAGGAAATGATAGACGCTGTCAAAGACGGCGGCTTCGACCTTATCCGCATACCTGTGACCTGGGGAGGACATCTCGGCGAAGGTCCCGAATATACCATTGACGAAGAATGGTTCGACAGGGTGCAGGAGGTGGTCAATTACGCCTACGACAACGACATGTACGTCATCATCGATTCTCACCACGAGGAGGACTGGCGCATACCCGACAACGCACATATCGACGCTGTAAACGATGAGGTATATGCACTGTGGGTACAGATAGCCGAACGTTTCAGGGATTACGGCGACCACCTGATATTTGAGGGACTGAACGAACCGAGAGTCAAGGGCGGTGCCAATGAATGGAACGGCGGCACAGAGGAAGGCAGGCGCTGTCTCGACAGGCTGAACCAAAGCTTTGTTGACGCAGTGCGTTCGACAGGCGGCAACAACGAAACACGCCTGCTGCTGGTGACTACCTTTGCTTCATCATGCGTAAAGCAGACCATAAATGATGTTGCCATACCCGATGATGACAACATCGCATTTTCGATACATGCCTATACGCCTTATGCATTCACCTACAATGCCAATGCAGACTGGGAACTTTTCGACTGGGACGGCAGCCACGACAGCGAGATAGACAACATGTTCTACGACCTGAAAGATGCTTTCATCGACAAGGGCATACCTGTTATCATCACTGAGTACGGTGCAGTCAACAAGGACTTCAACGATGAGGAGATAGCCAAGTGGGTGACTCATTATCTGGAGACCGCAAAGTCGATGGACATACCCTGCGTATGGTGGGATAACGGCTACTATCTTTCGGGCAACGAACTTTTCGGCATATTTGACCGCAAGGACTGCGACTGGTTCAGCACAACGGTACGTGACGCCATAATGAAGGTCTACGGATAACTTTATGACAAAGAGACTGCACAACAAAGCACGGTGGGGAAAACTTTTGCCGCAAAAAACGAGCCCGCAGGTCTGTACCCGCAGGCTCGTTATCAATTATGTATACGGCGTATTCATGCCCTGCCGTAATAGATGTCCTTGTCCCTGTCGCAGTCTGCTTTGGCATCGATAAATACATGTCGGTAATCGCTGTGCTGCTCCTTATTAAAGGTCGCTCTGCCCTTTGCGACCGACAGCTGATCTTCTTTTGACTTGCCGACGTTGTACTTTTTGATCGCCTCATCGAACTTATCGAAAAACTCCTCCATCTCAAAGCGTGACCTGCCTTCCGTCAGCACGACGAATTCATCGCCTATGATATAGTAGACATTGTTTTTACCGAACACCGACTTGATAAGCTTTGCACAGTCGAACATCATCTGCTCACCTGCTTCATAGCCGTATTTCGTGTAGATATTTTTCGAGCCGTTGACATCAAAAAATGCCACCGAGAAATTAGCCGTGTCATCTGCAACGGTGTCGTCAAGTTCCCTTATCCTTGCCTTGTATGCAGCCTTGTTGCCCACACCTGTTACGGGGTCTGTATGCGCTTCGGCATCAACGTATCTAAGGTATTTTTTCAGCTTTTTGTATATGGACTCGATGCTTGAATCGAACTCGTAATATTCGTCAAAATGAGAACTGTGATGTGACTCGCCCGATGCCAGTGTTTTGAGCACACTGTTCTCGCCTTCGGGCAGCATATCCAGCTTCTGGATGGAGCTATGCATTATCAGATCATCAAGTTTCTGCATCTCATGGTCAAGTGCTTCCATTCTTTCAAGCATTTTTACAAAACGCCTTCTGTTCTGCGACAAGATGACGAATGACAGCACAACACCTATGGTCAGTGCGACCATTGTGATAATTACTGCTGCCGCCATATTGTTGCTGAGTTTACTGTCATACCACTCAGCATCGAAATCCACCCCGACTATGCCTGCCACATTGCCCTCAGAATCGAACACGGGGCTGTATGCCGAATAAAATTCTCCCCATTCATCTGTATAGGATTCTTGGTCAACACTCGGGGTACCGTTTGCCGCAGCCACAAGTGCTTCGGTGGTAACTATGGGCGAACCGAACTCACCCGGGTCATCATAAGCGGGATCGATGGTGAATGTGAAATTACCATTGCCTTCGTCCCTGATACCGTATATGTAGTCAAGCTCGATGTTATCCTGAAATGACCTGAGCGTATCCATAGCCCGCTCATACTCCTCAGTGCCTTTGTCCTCGGCTTTCAGTTCTTTCAGTTCATCGCCGTCCAGCTGATATGCGGCAGTGTTTGCGATATCCAGCATACGCTGGTCCATCTGTTCACGCAGTGTGCGCTTGGACATTGTCACAAGCGTCATGCCCATCAGGATATTCGTCAGCAAAAGCAGCATAAGTGCGATCACAAAATTACGCTTGCTTGATCTGACTTTACGATCTGTATTATTCATAAAACACCTCATTTCCCTTTTCTGATCTTCAAAACATCAGACCTTTTAACTTACAAAATACTTTTGATATAATTATATCACATATTATTTACTTTTTCAAGGGGTTTTGATAATATTTATATGCATGATATTTAACTAATTACAAAAAAGCACCCCTTATTCCAGAATATGGTTATACCGCTGACACACCACACTAAACAGCCT
>CAMNMO010000182.1 GCA_946544695.1 uncultured Ruminococcus sp.
CAGCCGTCTTTAAGGCTGCCCTTGCCCGATTCAAGGGGCTTCATGAAGATAAGCACAGCGCTGTCCTCTTTACCAAGCGGTTCGTCGGGGTCGGTGGAGGACCTGCCTGTCATCAGACCGCCGATTATCAGCTTTTCGGCAGGTCCAAGATTGCCGTCCGCATAAGCGAAAAGGTCTGAAAGGGGAGTGCCGACGGGCGCCTTTACCACACAGGGCGTTTTTACCAGGTCTCCGTCTACCGTTACCCTGCGCTTTATATAAGGCATGCCTGTTTCAAAGTATTCTGCGATGAATGCCAGGTCTGACGGCAGAAGTATCAGCACTTTTTTATCGGCAGCAGTCTCGCCTTCGCTGAGGGGTCTGCCTGCGATGTTGTTCATAAGGACTATCTCTGCGCCGTTGGGGTAGTCTGCCCTTACCTTTGTCACTTCGGTCTTTGAGATGTCCTTTACAGCCTTTTCCATAGCTTCTGCTGCATCGGGGCAGTCAGCCGAAACGGTTATGACCGTGCGTTCTATCCCAAGCATTGCCGAAGTAAGTGCTATGCCTGCGGATATCAGCTTGCTGTCATCAAGCATGCATCTGTATTCGGCGGTAACATACTGTTCGCTCTCGGTGCCGTTGACTATAAGCATGTCCGCATCACGGGCGGCAGAAATTTTCAGCGCAGCGGGACATCCGCTTTCGCAAACCGCATTTACAAAGCTTTCACGGCTGTCTGCACGGGGGACCCTTACAGCTGCGTTTTTCTGATCTTCATCAGCCTTTATGACAACAGCTTCTGTGCCGTTTACAGTCTTTATCTCCTCCACCTTGCCCGATACTGATGCGTGTGCGGGCACAGCAGCGTCACAAAGCTTGCTGCCAGCAAGCACCCACTGCCCTTCCCTGACGGAAACTTTTCCGTCCTCAGGCAGCATGACTGTTACCCTTTCGGGCACAGGCAGTTCGATGGTCAGGCTGTTTTCGGTATTCTTTTCCCTGTCGAGGAAGATACCCCTGATATTCAAAATTACCAACTCCTAATCCGATTATGTGCTTTGCGGCATGTTCACGGCAAAGCATTGTTCCAAAGAACAGCCGAGAGTGAGCATATTATAAATTGATGCTTGAAATATCTCCGCTTATGTGGTATAATAAAGTGATGGACATTTGTCAGGCATCTTATAACACGGCGGACTTTCAGTCGTCGCTGTCCGTTTTAGCGGGGTAGGCGCCTTTGGAAGATCTGAGCATGTTCTCACATTCCGCAATGAATGCACGCAGCTCGGGATTTTTTTCGGGCGGCAGTTCAAAGCGGTTCGCATTGATATTATGGCTCTCACGTATGAACCGCCCGATATTTGACGGCGCTGCCAGCAGTATGTTTTTTATCTGCTCCATCGCTTCGTCGAATCCCAGCGAGAACAGCTTTTCGCTGTTGCGGGGATTCTCACGGTATATGGTGCGGAACATTATGTACACCACCAGTTTCAGGCAGTTATTTGTACCTGTGATGAGTGCATCCGAGCGGCTTTTGCCCACAAGGGTGTCGAGCAGTTCGATACAGATTTCCGAGCTGCCGCCTGCGGGGAAGTCACTGAGATTGTAATCACATTTCTCGCTGCCGAAGATCATGTCGTAGGGCACTTTATAGTACCTTATCAGCGAGATTATCTGTGCGGTGCAGGCAGATTTCTGCCCACGTTCAAGTGATGACAGGAATGACTGTGAGATGCCTGTGGCTTGAGCAGCCTGCTTCTGGGTTATGCCCATAAGCAGCCTTACACCACGGAGACGTTCACCGACCTCCTGAAGGTACTGCTGACTTTTTTCAGTATTCATGTTAAATTCAACTCCCGAATGATTGTCAAGGCTATTGCTGTGAAAAATAGTAAAGTCTTATATCCATGCGGCAAAAAAGCCGCAGTTTCATTATACATCAAATTTCATGATTTGTAAAGGGAAAAAATGAAGAAATTTTATCTATGCTCAAAGCTGAGCATCAAATAAAACTGCGTTAACAAGCGCAAAGCTGACCAATTATAAAACATCGGACGTTCCCGACGGTAAACGGCAGCAGCCGAAAAAGTGCGGGGGCGCATTTCACAAGGAGATAATTCAGATGAAGGGTTACAGGATAGCATTCATAAGACACGGTATAACCGAAGCGAATGAGGACGGCAGATATATAGGCACCACCGACCTGCCGCTGAGCAGTGCGGGTGCACAGGAGCTTTTTGACAAGATTGAAAAGCTGGATTACCCGAATCCGCAGAAGGTATATGTATCGCCGCTTAAACGCTGCAAGCAGACAGCAGGCATAATCTACCCCAACTGCTACACGGTGGAGCTTGACGAACTGAGGGAGATGGATTTCGGCGCATTTGAAAACAAAAAGGCTGAGGACCTGATGGATACCCCCGAATATAAGCAGTATATCAAGGGCGGGCTTGACAACCCTCCGCCGCAGGGCGAATCCGCAAGGGATATGGTCAACCGCTGTTATAAGGCGATAAAGATAATAATATCGGATATGATGTATGAGGGACTGACCTCTGCTGCGGTGGTCACACACGGCGGCATAATCATGAATATGCTCAGCTGCTTCGGCGTGCCCAAGAGACGTCCTATGGATTATGCCTGCGACTTCGGTGAGGGCTTTGAGGTGCTGGTGACAGCATCGATGTGGCAGCGCTCGGAAGCCTTTGAGGTGCTGGGCAGATATCCCGACAGGGACGAGGACGAGAATTTCGGCAGCTTTTACGATGATGACAGGCGTGACGGCGAATGATATGAGCCGGCATTACATAAAAGGGAGGTGACAGCCTGTGACTGACAAGGAGATAAGGCAGACAGCTGCAACAAGGCTTGCCAAAAACAGCGGTGACTGTGTTTCGCTGATGGTGTTCCAGTTTTCGGTGATAGCACTGATAGTTCTCTGCGAATCTACCCTGTACCTTTCGCTGAGAAGTGTGGGCTACAACTGGCTTTACAGCATCAAAGCGCTGATGAACGGAACATTTTCCACCTGGCTTTTCTGGATATGCAAGACTGTGGTGGAATTTGCTATGGCAACACCCTGTTTCGGGCTGGTGAGAAGGCTGTTCCTCGATGTTGCCATGAACGGTGACATGGTGGAGACAAGGCAGTATATAAGCGCACATTCGGTGAAGTTTTACAGCGGTTCGTTCTATGCGGCATTCATAAGGGTGTTCATAAAGCTCACTGTGCTTACACCGGGGCTGCTGACCTCTTACGGCATTTATCACTGGGCGAAGGAGATAACCCTCAACGAACTTACTTCGGGCGGACTTTTCGCACTGACAGCCTGCCTCAGCCTGACGGCAGTGTGGGTATTTCTGGCATCACGCTTTTTCATATCAATGGCGATGGCACCGTACATAATGTCGCTCAATCCCAGGTCGAACATATTTGATGCATGCGACCTTTCGATAAAGATGATGGACGGCAAGCACGGCAGGTATCTGGGGTTCCTTATGCATTTTGCGATATTTCTGCCTGTGATGCTGCTGGTGTATCCTTTCTTCCTGATATACCCCTATTTCAAGGTCAGCTATTCGCTGTTCATGTATGAACTGCTGGGTGACAAGAATCACGACAAAATGCCAGGTATGATAAAGAGATGGAAGAAGTATCTGTGAAAAAGCTGTACGTCACCGAACGTGAGGACGGACAGACTGTAAGGGATATACTGCGTGGCAGAGGGTTCTCACGCAGGCTGCTGACAAGGCTGAAAAATGCCGACGGCATAACGCTTGACGGCAGTAAGGTCAGGGTGACGCAGAGGGCTGCGGCAGGACAGTGCATAGCTGTTTGTGAACCGATGCAGAGTTTTCCCGAACCGAATCCTCAGCTGAAGGTGCCTGTGCTTTATGAGGACGCTGATGTGATAGTATTTGACAAGCCTGCGGATATGCCTGTGCATGAGTCGATAAACCATCGTGGCGACACGCTTGCGAATGCATTCGCAGCAAGGTGCCCGAGAATGACTTTCCGTGCGGTGAACAGGCTTGACCGTGACACTGCGGGCTGCGTGTGTGTGGCGAAAACAAGGTTTGCTGCAAACGCTTTGCAGGGCAGCATAAGCAAGGTCTATATGGGACTGATACCGCCCACGAAACTCAGCGGCGGACGAGTGTGCGCCCCCATCGCAAGGGAGCGGGAATCGGTGATACTCAGGTGCGTCAGGGAGGACGGAAAGTATTCTGCCACATGCTGGCAGGTGGTTCAGCGGCGTGAGGATCATGCAGTTTGCAGGTTTTTGCTGGAGACGGGCAGGACCCATCAGATAAGGGTGCATCTGGCGCACATAGGTCTGCCGCTGATAGGAGATGAACTTTACGGCGGTGACTGCACGAAACGCAAAGGGCAGGCGCTTGTATGCAGCGAGGTGAGCTTTGTTTCACCCGAAAGCGGCAAGCGTGTCACGGTGCATTCGCTGACGGAATTATGATCTGTGGTCATTCTTTTAACACACCACCATAAAATAAGGATGACCGCCGACTATTTCAAGCCCCTGTATAACACCGTTTGTTATGGGTGTGTCAGCGGGATAAACATTTTATAACGTGGTTATCCCTTTAACACACCATTGTATATACCGGTATAACAAGATATGAGTAATGTGATGTATTCTTTTCCCCCGCCGTAGGCGGGGGAAAAGAATACCGACAACTATTGTTATAGTAAACGACATATAGATTTTCACTTATACCGACCGCACTGCCTGCGATATTTGGCGGTGTGGTCGGGATAAGTCAGAAAATCTATGTCGTTTAATATAATGCCCGCTGAAAGGCTGTTTAGTGTGGTGTGTCAGCGGGATAACCATATTTTATAAAGATCAGAAAATAAAGACAGGAGATATATAATATGAGACCGATATTTTTATGCGGATTTATGGGCTGCGGCAAAAGCACGGTCGGCAGGATACTTGCAAGGAGACTGAAATGCCGCTGTGTTGACCTCGATGACTATATCGAGAAGCAGGAGGGCATGACCATACCCGAGATATTTGAGCAGAAGGGCGAGGCTTACTTCCGTGAGAAGGAGACCGAGGCGCTGGCTGCATTCCGTGACATAGGCGGAGTAGTGGCAACGGGCGGCGGTGCGCTGCTTTCGGATAAGAACGGCGAAACTGCAATGAATGCGGGCATGGTGGTGTTTATAGACACACAGTTCGGTGTTTGCTATGACAGGATAAAGGACGACCCACACAGACCCATCGCAGCAAGCTCGACCCGTGAACAGCTGAAACAGCGGTTCGATGACAGACGCCCCAAGTATCAGGCGCATTCGCATTACAGCATAGCGGGAGGATATCCGCCGCTGGTGATCGCCGTGAAGATAGAGAGACTGTACAGGAAATTCATCAGAGAACCGGAGGAATAAAAGTGGACAACGATAAGATAGTTGCGCAGGCTGAATCAAAGCCGAAGATATCAGGCGGTGCAGTAGTTTTGTGGATATTGGCTGCATTATTTCTGCTTCCCGGAACATGGGGCGCAATAGAAACAGAAGAGATGGGAATGTTCATAACATTTGTGATAATAGCTGCGATACCCGCTCTGATCGGTCTGGCAATACATTTTAGCATGCTGAAAAATGCTAAAAAAACGGTGCTCATCGCAGCAGACAAATGCATATACTGCAAGAGCGAATCCACCAAGCGTTACAGCTACGGTGACGGACTTATGGAACTGCCCTACGAGTCGATAGTCAACATAAGGGTCAGCCCCGAGGGTATAAGCAAGCTCAACGGTGACATGGTGGTGCTTTACATGCCCGGCAGCATGGTGTCTTTTCGGAATATCACCAATGCACCCGAGATAGTAATGGCGATAAAGAGCAAGGTGGAAGAGATAAAGGGTCCCATGCCGCCCTACGGTTATCCCGTGATGATGCCGCCTGCTTACGGCGCTCCTATGGGCTATGCACAGCCGCAGTATGGTCAGCCGATGTATGGCGCACAGCCGCAGTACGGTCAGCCGATGTATGGCGCACAGCCGCAGTACGGTCAGCCGATGTATGGCGCAC
>CAMNMO010000183.1 GCA_946544695.1 uncultured Ruminococcus sp.
TTATATCTTGTTATACCGGTGTATACAATTGTGTGTTAAAGGGATAACCATAATAGTAAAATACGGGCTGTCCCGCAGACGGGGCAGCCTTTGAAATTTGGAGGAGAATATGGGCTTTATCGAGAGCTTCAGGCAAAATTTCATTGAGGCTGACCGCTGGAAATATCTGACAAACGGTCTGATGACCACAATGATAGTTACTGTTTTTGCGGTCCTGCTCGGCATGCTGCTGGGCTTTCTGGTCGCAATCATCAGGTGTACATACCTTAAAACAGGCAAAATGAAGGTCGGCAATGCTATCTGCAAACTCTATCTGACAGTTATCCGTGGCACGCCTGTTGTCGTGCAGCTGCTGATAATCTACTTTGTAGTTTTCGCCAGTGTCAACATCTCAAAGACGATAGTGGCGATCATAGCGTTCGGCATAAATTCGGGCGCTTATGTGGCTGAGATAGTACGTGGCGGTATAATGAGTATCGACAACGGACAGTTTGAAGCGGGCAGAAGTCTGGGTCTGAATTATGCACAGACCATGCGGCTGATAATCATGCCCCAGGCACTGCGTACAGTTCTGCCTGCACTTGCAAATGAGTGTATCGTGCTGCTGAAGGAGACTTCCGTTGCAGGTTATATCGCACTTAATGATCTTACAAAGGGCGGCGACCAGATACGTTCGCAGACCTTCTCTCCGTTCCTGCCGCTGATCGCAGTGGCGGTCATATATCTGGTGATCGTCATGTTCCTGTCATATCTGGTAGGCAAGCTTGAAAGGAGGATGTCGCTCAATGATAGACGTTAAAGGACTGACCAAAAGTTTCGGCGAGATAGATGTGCTGAAAGGCATCGACGAACATATCGAAAAGGGCGAAAAAGTAGTTATCATAGGACCCAGCGGTTCAGGCAAATCCACATTTCTCAGGTGCCTTAACCTGATGGAACGCCCAACCTCGGGCGAGATAATCTTTGATGGGCAGGATATAACCAAGCTGCGTGAAAAGGATATCGACCATGTCAGGCAGCGTATGGGTATGGTGTTCCAGCACTTCAACCTTTTCCCGCACCTGACTATAAAGCGCAACATAACCCTTGCACCCGTGACACTGGGACTGATGACCCAGTCAGAGGCTGACGAAAAGGCGGAAGAACTGCTGAAACGTGTTGGTCTGCCTGATAAGGCTGATGCTTTTCCAATAGCACTCTCGGGCGGACAGAAGCAGCGTATAGCTATTGCCCGTGCGCTGGCTATGAATCCTGAGGTCATGCTGTTCGATGAACCGACCTCTGCACTTGACCCCGAAATGGTCGGTGAGGTGCTGGAATTGATGAAACAGCTGGCAGATGACGGTATGACAATGGTCGTGGTCACACATGAGATGGGCTTTGCCAAAGAGGTAGCTTCGAGGGTGATGTTCATGGCGGAAGGTATAATTATGGAACAGAATGAGCCCGAAAGCTTTTTTGGGTCGCCCAAAAGCCCGAGATTAAAGGAATTTCTTTCAAAGGTACTGGTATAAAAAACATGCCCCGAAGTGAAAAACTCACTTCGGGGCTTTGTTTTTTATTATGTTGTATCATAGGTCGTCAAGAAGCGCTTCAACAGCCTCACGCTTGTTGAAAAGCACACAGCCGCCGCTATGTTCGTCACTGAGAATGCCGCCTTCACGCAGCGCAGTGAACAGCTTTGAATTCATTACATCATAAAGATCGTGATCCCTTACACTGATGTCAGAATAAGGTGAAAACGGACATGGCTCGGCACTTCCGTTTGCATTGATGTGGAAAAATCCTCTGCCCGCAGCCAGACAGCCGCCCGAACTCTTTTCGTCTCCTGGGAATGAGATAAAGACCATATCCCTGTGACTGCTCCTGAGTTTTTCGAGCCGCTCCGCCATTTTAAGCCTTGTCAGTTCATCGGGTGCGATATCTGTTCTGCCGTCAGCGGGCACATATTCAATGAAGAATACAGCCTTACAGCCGTTTGCTTTCAGGTCGCTGACAAACTCCTCGCTGTACACAGTCTCGGCGTTCTCCTTTGTCACTGTGGCGGAAGCCCCGAAAAGTATGCCTTTTTCACGCATCATGTCCATCTTGCTGACAAGACTGTCGTAAACGCCCTTGCCACGCCTTGCATCTGTCTGCTCTCTGTCACCTTCGATACTCAGCACGGGGAAAAGGTTGCGGTGCTCATCAAACAGCTCTAAATACTCATCTTCAATGGGCGTGCCGTTCGTGAAAATTGGGAAAAGTATTTTGCTCACCCTTGCTGCTGACCATATCACATCACGCCGCATCAGCGGTTCGCCGCCTGCAAGTATTATGAAGCTGATGCAAAGCTCGGCTGCCTGCTCGAAAACGTCCAGCCATTGGTTTGCTGAAAGCTGCGATGGATCAGCGTCATTATCATGGCAGCTGTGGTTCGCCCTCGCATAACAGCCCGCACAATGCAGATTGCATTCGCTGGTAATGCTGCATATCAGGAATGGGGGAATGTGCATGTCCAGTTTGTTGAACTTGTCACGTTTGCGTGAATTTCTGAGACAGACAGACGAAAATTTCAGCATGAATGCGCTTTCAGCAGGATTCTTGGCAGACACCCTTACTACCTCCCGCATCAGGTTCTCAACGCCCCGTGCCAGGTATGCTTCCAGCTCGAAGCGCTTCAATTACAGCACCTCCATCAGCTTCTTTTCAAGCTTTTCGGGTGTGGTCGCAGATGCAAAGCGCTCAACGACTTCACCTTCACGGTTTACGAGGAATTTGGTGAAGTTCCACTTTATGTTATTGCCCAGCACGCCGCCACGCTTTGATTTCAGCACAGTGTAAAGCGGCGATTCATTCTCACCGTTCACATCTATCTTGGCAAATCGCCTGAATGTGACACCGTAGTTAGAGGTGCAGAATGCGCCTATCTCATCATCAGACTCAGGTGCCTGGTTCGCAAACTGGTTGCACGGAAAATCCAGTATCTCAAAGCCCTTGTCCTTATGCTTTTCGTACAGCTTTTGCAGACCTTCATACTGCGGGGTGAAGCCGCAGCGTGTGGCAGTGTTCACCACCAGCAGCACCTTGCCTTTGTATTCGGAGAGTGAAACGTCATTTCCCTTGGCGTCTTTCACTGTAACATCGTATATTCCCATAATATTACCTCCAATCACAATAACTTATGTACCCAATTATGATTATATCTCACAATGACAATACAGTCAAGTGGTTGATTTAAACTTATTTATGAAGTTTCTATAAATTTTATCAAGATTAAGCAGGGCATAAGGTCTAAATGCACTAATTTGTTATCGCTATTTGGTTAGTTTCTACAAAGATTATAGAGTACAAAAAAATTCCCCACAAATCCGACAATATATGATATGATATAGAAAACCAAAACCGAGACCAAAGGAGGCCGCCATGAACGACTATGTATTATTCAACGCTGTAAGATTTACCTACCTGTTTTTTGATGAGAGACACCGCCCTATGGAAAGCTATGACATTTCTTATGCAGAAAGATTTGAGTATGATAAAGCGGAAAATGTCATTAACAATGCCATTCCTCCCGCTGACAGGAAGAACTGGATAGTTATGGAAGCTTCGCCCTCAGCCGCACATGGTGAAACAGAACGTGAGGAAATGATCGAAAGCACGGAAAACTCAGTGATTATGCAGGAACTCAAGACTATCACCGAGGCAGCCGGCAGGCTGTCACGCTATCTCGATGAACTGGACGAGCGGCTTTCCGAGATCGACCGACAGCAAAGTGATGTGCTGCATTTCATCGAACAGTATGACCTGAATGCCTGTGACGGCTTCAAAGTATACAAGCTTCTCAAAGAGATACGCATAGAACGCCGTGGCATCAAAAACGAGATGCGCAAGGCGCAGATGCTTAACAGGGCTGAGTTTGCCCGCATGAATTACTACACCACCCTTAAGAAGATGTCCGAACAGGACAAGCGCAACGATTACACCCCACGTATACTGACAGAACTGTTCGACCTGAGAAGATCCGGCAGCAAAGAGTTCGATATCGAGCGCAGGAAGATCAAAACAGGCACCGACTGACACCCTGAGATAACTCATACAAACCCCGCTGTGCTGCAAAGTGCTGCGGGGCTTGCCGTTTGCCTTCATGGTGATTATTACCAAAACTGCATTTAATCACAATGAACATTTGCTCAATTGTGCAATTGACAAAACGACTTGATTATGCTATACTGTCATTAGGTTAGTTGATACTAACCTAACTTTTGCAAAGAGAGGCGATAAAAATGTTGTCACAGGTAATAGAGGGCATAGCAATACCCTTCATAGGCACATCACTGGGGTCTGCATGCGTATTTTTTATGAGGAAGGAGTTGAACAGCTTCGTTCAGCGTGCACTGACAGGTTTTGCCGCAGGTGTGATGACTGCGGCATCGGTATGGAGTTTGCTGCTGCCTTCGATAGAACAGTCGGGTCATCTGGGCAAGCTGGCATTCATGCCTGCGGCTGTGGGGTTCATGGTGGGAATGTTCTTCCTGCTGGCGCTTGATAAGCTTATACCCCACCTTCACATGAACGCCGAAAAGCCCGAGGGTCCCAAAAGCAGTTTTCAGCGAACGACTATGCTGGTGCTGGCGGTAACGCTGCACAATCTGCCCGAAGGCATGGCAGTGGGCGTTGTGTATGCAGGTCTGCTTTACGGTGACGGTAAGATAACTGCCGCAGGTGCCCTTGCGCTGGCACTGGGCATAGCCATACAGAATTTTCCAGAGGGTGCAATAATCTCCATGCCGCTGAAGGCAGAGGGAGTCAGCCGTGCGAAGTCCTTCGGCGCAGGTGTGCTTTCGGGTGCGGTGGAACCCATAGGTGCTGTGCTGGTGATACTGGCAGCGGGTCTGCTTGTGCCCATAATGCCGTATCTTCTCAGCTTTGCGGCAGGTGCCATGATATACGTGGTGGTCGAGGAACTTATCCCCGAAATGTCTGCGGGCGAACACTGCAACGTGGGTACAATAACCTTTGCTGTCGGCTTTGTGGTCATGATGATACTTGATGTGGCGCTCGGTTGACAAGCGGGGCGGTAAATGGTATAATTATCGGGGCGGAAAATATCTGCCCCGATATTTTTTCAGAGGTGTCTATATGGATAAACAGCCAAAGGTAAACTATCAGCGCAAGCTTGATGATATAATAAAAACTCTCGACCCTGCCGCACCGCCGCCCAAGCTGCTGCTGCACAGCTGCTGTGCGCCATGTTCGTCTTATGTGCTTGACTACCTGACGCAGTATTTCAGCATAACCGTGTTTTACTATAATCCCAACATCTACCCGCCCGAGGAATACGACCACCGTGTAAAGGAACTGCAAAGGCTGATAAACGAGCTGCCTGTGAAAAATCCAGTCACGCTGGTGGAACGTGGCTATGACCCGCAGGAGTTCTATGATGCGGTGAAGGGGCTTGAAAATATCCCCGAAGGCGGTGAGCGCTGCTTTGCCTGCTACCGCCTGCGCCTTGAACGCACCGCACAGCTTGCGGCTGAACTTGGCGCAGACTACTTCACCACAACGCTTTCCATATCCCCCTACAAGAATTCAGCCAAGCTAAACGAGATAGCTGAAGAACTGGGCGAGGTCTACTCTCCGGCAGCCCTGCCCTCCGATTTCAAAAAGAAGAACGGCTACAAGCGCTCCATCGAGCTTTCAGCAGAATACGGACTTTACAGGCAGGATTACTGCGGCTGCGTGTTCTCAAAGCGTGAGCGTGAAGCACAAAGGGAGCAGAGCAGTGAAGCAGACCAAACCTCAAAAGGTTAAAAATGATAAGACCTCAGATGGCTGAAACTTGCCGTCTGAGGTCTTTTATTATTATTTGCTTTGACCACAAGTCACCGGTACATTGAGAAAGTAAACGTCATAAGCCGAGCTGAATCCGATCAACCGCATAAAAGCCAATTGACGCTGCCTGAATCCTATGCTATAATAGTATCAATACGAAGCTGAAAGCAGGTGCAGAGAATGAAAATAGACAGGCTGATCGGCATACTCTCCATACT